>JADCHX010000004.1:600000-759869 GCA_020248265.1 Rhodocyclaceae bacterium | reverse complement strand
TCCTTCGGAATGGACGGCATCCGCGCCGCTCGGGCCTGGGCCGCAATCGTCGTTTTCCTGCTTGGCATACATGCTCCTCATCGTCATGATATGCCTCGCACACAAAATTCCGGACACCCTCTATCGGACTTCCATTCGCAATAGAACTTCCAGGTCGTCATGATGCGAAAACCGGCCAACGTGTTGTAGGGAGACGAACTTGCCCTTTACCGCCGCCGATCGTCTCCGTAAATCGGCATCGTAAGCACCTGTTTCCGCCCTTCTTTTCCGCAGCTTAAGAGAATTATGCTGGATATTTCCTCCAATAATCCAGCCATGAAAACCGGCAAGCTGCCGCTCCCCACGCTGAGGTCCGAAAAACTGCTCGATCAGCTGCGCGAGCGCATTCGCTACCTGCATTACAGCATGCGCACCGAGCAGGCTTACGTCCATTGGGCGCGCGCGTTCATCCACTTCCACGACCGGCGGCACCCCGCCGACATGGGCAGGCCGGAAGTCGAGCTCTTCCTGTCCTGGCTGACGAACAAGCGCAAAGTCTCGGCATCCACGCACAGCCAGGCGCTGTCTGCATTGCTGTTCCTGTACGGCAAGGTGCTGGAGGTCGACCTGCCCTGGATGTCCGGTATCGACCGGCCACGTGGCACGAAGCGATTGCCGGTGGTGCTGTGGCCGGACGAGATCGCGCGCATCTTTGCGGTGATGGACGGCGAGCACCGTCTGTTCGCCCAGTTGCTCTATGGTACCGGCCTGCGCATCACCGAAGGCCTGCAGTTACGGGTGAAGGATGTCGACTTCACGCGTCGCGCGATCATCGTCCGCGAGGGGAAGGGCGGGAAGGATCGGGTCGTCATGCTTCCGCAGAGCCTGACGGGTGGGCTACGCGGACAGCTGGCACGCGCCGGGGCCCTGTGGCGTGCAGATCAGGTGGCCGGACGCGGCGGCGTCGAGATGCCAGACGCACTGGAGCGGAAGTACCCGAGGGCGGGGTATTCATGGACATGGTTCTGGGTCTTTCCGCAGGCGACGCACTCGGTGGATCCGCGCTTGGGCATGCCGATGTGTCGACGACGATGATCTACACGCATGTGCTCAACATCGGGGGCGGCGGGGTCCGCAGCCCGGTCGATTCACTGCCCGACCATGCGGCGGAGGGGATGCCCGCTTTCGATCCGGTCTTGGCCGTGACAGCATTCGTGAAACGGTAGACGCGGTAACCTACCCGAAAACAACGGGAGGACACTGTATGAAACCGACACGACGCGCCACCACGGCAGTTGCCATCGTCGCACCAGCCCTGCTCGCCTCGGTTGCCGTGCATGACGCCTTCGCGCAGAACTGGCCGGCCAAGCCGGTGCGCGTGGTCACGCCCTGGGCCGCAGGCGGCCTGACCGACATCGTCGGCCGCATCGTGTTCCAGAAGATCTCGGAGAACCTCGGCCAGCAGTTCATGATCGACAACCGCGGTGGCGCAGCTGGCACGATCGGTGCAGACATCGTCGCCAAGTCCCCGGCCGACGGCTACACGCTGATGGTGCATTCGATGGCGCACGTGGTTAATCCGTTCGTGTACGCGAAGCTGCCCTACGACACGCTGAACGATTTCGTCGGCATCGGTACGCTGGTGCGCCAGACCGGCCTGCTGGTGGTGCATCCGTCGCTGCCGGTGAAGTCGGTGAAGGACCTGATCGCGCTGGCGCGGGCGCGGCCCGACCAGTTGTTCTATTCCACCGCCGGCAGCGGCAGCTTCTCGCACCTGGCGGTCGCGCTGCTGGGCTCCATGAGCGGCACGCGCATGGTCGACGTGCCCTACAAGGGCGGTGGCCCGGCGACCGCGGCACTGGTCTCGGGCGAGGCGCAGCTCTCGGCAGGCACGCCCGCGTCGGTGTCGACCCATCTGGGCACCAACCGGTTGCGGCTGATCGCCGTCACTTCGGATTCACGCCTCGCCGCGTTCCCGGGTACCCCGACCGTTTCCGAGTCCGGCCAGCCGGGCTACGAGTATGCCGGCTGGGTCGGCGTGTTCGCGCCGGCCGGGCTGCCGAAGCCGCTGGTCGATCGCATCAACGCCGAGATCATGCGCGCGATGGAAAGCCCGGATACCAGGAAGCGGCTCGAAGAGTTCGAACCCTGGACCACCACCCCTGCACAGATGGCTGCGCGCATCCGGCAGGACTACGACAAGCACAGCAAGCTGATGAAGGTGGCGGGGATCAAGCCGCTCTGACCCCGCCGTCGGTCCGGCCCTCAGTCCGGCTTGATCCCGCTCGCCTGCACCACCTTCGTCCAGCGCGCGAAGTCCTCGCGGATGAACGCGCCGAACGCCTCGGGCGTGCCGCCCTGGGCATCGACACCCATCTGCGCGAAGCGCTCCTTCACCTGCGCCGTGCCCAGTGCCTTCACCGCCGCGGCATGCAGCCGCTGCACGATGGGCGCCGGCAGCGCGGCCGGGCCGAGCAGGCCGGTAGCGTTGGCAATGTCGAAGTCCTTCAGGCCGGCTTCGGCGAAGCCGGGCACGTCGGGCAGCGAAGCCATCCGGTTGCGTCCGGAAACGACCAGCCCACGCATCTTGCCGCCGCGTACGTTGCCGCTGGCAGTCGAGCCCTGGTCGAACAGCATGTCGATCTGGCCGCCCATCACGTCGGTGGCGGCCAGCGCCGCGCCCTTGTACGGGATATGCAGGAACTTGACGCCGTTGAGCATCTGGAACAGTTCGCCCACCAACTGGTTCGACGAACCGGTGCCGCCGGAACCCATGGTCAGGGTGCCTGGCTTCTCGCGCGCGAGCCGCAGCAGGTCGGCAACGTTCTGCGCCGGCAGGCCGCTGCGTACCACCAGAACGAACGGCGAGGTCTGCAGGTTGATGATCGGCGTGAAGTCGCGCACCGGGTTGTACGGTGCGTTCGGGTAGAGCGCGGGCACGACGCTGAACGTGCTGTTCGAGCCGGTGAGCAGCACATAGCCGTCCGGCGCGGCCTTGGCCACCACCTCGGCGCCGACCATGCCGCCGGCGCCGGTGCGGTTCTCGACCACGATCGGCTGGCCGAGCGTGTCCGCCATCGAGGGGGCGACCAGCCGTGCGGTGAGGTCGACATTGCCGCCGGCGGCGAACGGCACGATCAGGCGGATCGGCTTGGACGGCCAGGCAGGCGCCGGCTGCGCCGACGCGGAATCGATCGAAGCCATGGACGCGACAAGCGTTGCAGCAAGCACCGGCGCGAGCGCAGGCAGCGGCTTTTTCATGTTGACTCCTTCTGTTGACGGCGTGGTAGCGCACGCGCGATATGCTGCACGATCTACGGCATGGCCTGCAGCGTGTCCGCGATCCAGTCTGCGATGTAGTCGACGCCAAGTTGCCGGTTGTCGAGCTGCACATGGTAGGTGCCGCCCTCTTCCTCGGTGAACACCTTCAGGTGCTTGCGCGTGGAACCGACAGCCTCGAAGACCTTGTGCGCGGAGGCGACCGGCACGACCTTGTCCTTCTCGCCGTGCACGATCAGGAACGGCATCGTGATGTCCTTCGCCACCTCGGCCAGGCTGAAGCCGCGCGCCTTCTCGATCGCGGCATCGAGCGTGTCGGTGCCCATCACCCAGCGGAAGTGGAACGCCGACTGCGGCGTGGACTTCGGGTCGGCATCCTGTCGTCGCTTGATCTCGAGCTGCCAGCCATGCAGGTCCCAGTGCAGCGCGCCGAACGCGACGCCCGCGGCATAGCGCTGGTCGAACGCGGCGACGCGCCCGGCATAGTAGCCGCCGAAGCTGTAGCCCATCACCACCACCTTCGAGCGGTCGACCTCGGGGCGGGCGACGACCCAGTCGTAGGCAGCGCGGCCGGGTACTTCGTAGTCGAAGCGCGCGGAGAGGTCGCGCAGGCGCAAAGATTCGCCCTGACCCGGTCCGTCGATCGCGAGCGTGTGGAAGCCGCGGGCCGCGAACTCGAGCCCGTTGAACAGCACGCTCATCTCCTTGCAGTTGTCCATGCCGTCGAACACCACGACGGTCGGTGCTGGCCCGGTCACGCCCGGCGCCTTCAGGAACCACGCGGGCAGCGAGCCGCCTTCGTACGGTACCTCGACCCGCTCGATGTTCGAGTAGCGTCGCACCAGGCCCTTGCCCTGGCAGTCGAGTGACTGGCGGCCGAGCGCGCGCTTCTGCTCGCCCGGCTCGACGAAGCGTTCGGCGGTGAAGTAGTACATGCCGGCACGCAGATAGAAGTTTCCCGCGGTCATCCGGTGGCCAGCGGCCTCGGCGGCATCGGCGCGCTGCTCCAGGCGCATCGCCATGCGCTCCCATTCTTCACGGAACGCGTCGGGCTCGGCCTGCCGCTCGCGCAGGCGCTCGCAGACCTCGTCGATCTCGCCCATCGCGACGCAGCCATACGGCGCCATGCCCTTGCAGATCAGCGTTGCGTTCGACCAGGTCATGTTGCCCGGGAATTCTTCGATCCAGCGTCCCATGCATGCTTCCTTTCCAGTGCCGCGGCTGCTGCCGCCCTGCCCCGAGCATATCGGAGCGGTGCGGCGCTACTCCGCCTTCGCGCCCGACGTCCGGATCACCTCCACCCAGCGTGGCACTTCGACCTTGATGTACGCAGCGAACTGTTCCGGCGTGCCGCCGACCGGCTCGGCCCCGGCGGTGAGGAACTTCTCGCGCAGGTCAGGGTTCTTCAACGCGGTGTTCACTGCCGCCGAGATCTGGTCGACGATCGGCCGCGGCGTGCCGGTCGGGACCACGATGCCATGCCAGGACGTGGCATCGAAGCCGGGGACGCCCGCTTCGGACACAGTGGGCAGGTCCTCGAAACCGATCGACCGCTTCGGTGCGGTCGTCGCCAGCGCCCGCAGCTTGCCAGCCTTGATCTGCGGGATCACCGAGGTCGCAGTGGCGAACATCACCTGGGTCTGGCCGCCGATCAGGTCGGCCAGCGCCGGGCCCGCCCCCTTGTACGGCACATGTACCATGCGCACGCCCGCCATGCTGTTGAACAGTTCGCCCGCCAGGTGCGCGGCCAGCCCCACCCCGGAGGACGCATAGTTCAGCTGGCCTGGCCGGCGCTTGGCGAGGTCGATCAACTCCTTCACGCTCTTCACCGGCAGTGACGGATGCACCACCAGCACGTTCGGCTGCAGCGCGACCAGCGTCACCGGGATGAAATCGCGCGCCGGGTCGTAGTTGAGCTTCGGATACAGCGCCGGGTTGGCCACCAGGATCGCGTTGTTCGCGAGCATCATCGTGTAGCCGTCGGGCGTCGCGCGCGCCGCGACCTCGGCGCCGACGTTGCCGCCCGCGCCCGCGCGGTTCTCGACCACGACCGTCTGTCCCCAGCCGTCGGACATCCGCTGCGCGAGCAGGCGGCCGGCGAAGTCGCTGGCACCGCCGGGCGGGAAAGCGAGGATCAGCCGCACCGGCTTGGACGGGAACTTCGGCTGGGCTACGGCCTCGCCCGCGCCGACCACGCCGACGAGGCTGGCCGCGCATGCGGCCACCACCAGCCCAGCCGCACCTGGCAGGGCATGCGAACGCGCGCCTGGCGAGGCGGCACGGTGCTGCGAAACGTCATCGAACGATCGGTTCACTGGGTTCTCCTCCGCTGAGACGGGCGCCGGCGGTCGTTGCCGCGATTCGTGCGCGCACGTTCGATTAGTATAGACGCAGGACACCGCAGGAGGACTGCCCTTGAACGCTCCGCAAGACATCCCGCTGGCGCGCAACGTGAGCCGGCTTGGCCGGCTCGACCTCCCCGGCGCCGGACAGGTGCGCCTGGTCGGCACCACGGCGTACATCGGGCACATCCCGAACAAGGAGCGCCTCGGCACCAGCATTGTCGACGTATCCGACCCGCGCGATCCGAAGGTGATCTCGCAGGTCTTCCTCGACGACGACGAATCGCACAGCCACAAGGCGCGCGTGGTCGGCGACATCATGATCGTCAACCACGAGCGCAACATGACGCCGATCGGTCGCAAAGCCGACGAGCTGCCGGGTGCGCGCACCGCGCTGATGGCGTCACTCGGCCGCGAACCGACGCATGCCGAACTCGCAGCGAAGATAGGCGTGTCGGAAGCCGACATCCCGGTGGTCGAGGCGGCGCAGAAGAAGGGCTACCACCTCGGCGGCTTCCGCGTCTACGATATCTCCGACAAGGCGAAGCCGCGCCAGCTGGTGCACCACCGCACCGGCGGCATCGGCGTGCACCGCTTCGACATGGACGCGAACTACGCCTACATCTCGACCGAGATGGAGGGCTTCACCGGCAACATCCTGGTGAACTACAGCCTGGCCAACCCGGAGCGCCCCGAGGAAGTCTCGCGCTGGTGGATGCCCGGCCAGCATGCGGCCGGCGGCGAGCAGAAGACCTGGGCGGGACGCCAGCACCGGCTGCACCATGCGCTGCGCTTCGACGACCTGCTCTGGGCTGGCTGCTGGCATGGTGGCGTGCGCATCATCGATGTCGCCGACATCCGCAAGCCGACCACGGTCGCGTCGTACAACTACCACCCGCCGTTCCCGGAGCCGACGCATACCTTCATGCCGCTGCCCGGGCTGCATGGCGGCCGGCGGATCGCGGTGGCGATCGACGAGGAAGACCACGCGCACAGCGCCGACGAGATGGCGCGGCGGCGCGGCCGCCCGCACGGCTGCCTGTGGGTGTTCGATGTCACCGACTTCGCCGACATCAGGCCGCTGTCGCTGTTCGAGGTGAGCGAACTCGATTCGCCCTGGAGCCGCGCCACGCCCGGCCGCTTCGGTGCGCACCAGTTCCAGGAGCATGCAGTGGGCACGCTGGTGTTCTGCGCCTGGTTTGCCGGGGGCCTGCGCATCGTCGACGTGGCCGATCCGTTCGCGCCGCAGGAGGTCGGGCATTTCATCCCGCATCCGGCGCCGGGCAAGGCGGCGCCGCAGACCAACGACGTCGATGTCGACGAGCGCGGGCTGGTCTACATCGTCGACCGCTATCGCGGCTTCGACGTCCTCGAGTTCACGCCGCACTGAAACGGCTCGGATCGATGAACCCAGGCACCCACACCCGCAGCAGCGCCCGCGTGGCGCTGCTGCGCCTGGCGGCAGCACGCAACCCGCGCCGCCTTGAATGCCGGCCAGCGCGCTGTCCGATGCGCTTCAATCCGATCGACCGACTGGCCGGGGCCGCTTGAACGAGTGGCAGGCGACGCCGTGGCTGGGCATCGCCGTCGCCGGCGGGGCCGGGCTGCTGATCGGGCTGGAGCGTGAACGGCGCAAGCAGCAGCCCGGGCATGTCGCGTTTGCCGGCGTGCGTACCTTCACGATGGCGGCACTGGCCGGCGCGATCGCGCAGGCCCTCGCGCAACCATGGATGGTCGTGGCGGGTGCGCTGCTGCTCGGTGCCTTGATCACGGTCTCGTACATGCGCTCCTCGAGGATAGACAGCGGTGCGACGACGGAGCTCGCGCTGTTCGTGACCTACCTGATCGGCGTCGCCGCCATCGCACAGCCGATGCTGGCGGCAGGCGTGTCGGTCGCGGTGACGGCACTGCTTGCCTCGCGCACCCGCCTGCATGCCTTCGCGAACGAAGTGCTCAGCCCTGATGAACTGCGCGACGGACTGATCCTCGCCGCCTCCGCGCTGATCGTGCTCCCGCTCGTACCCTCGGTGCCACTGGACTGGCTGGGTGGGCTTAACCTGCGCCAGGTCTGGGGCGTCGTGGTGCTGCTGCTCGCCGTGCAGGCGGCAGGCCATGTCGCGCTGCGCATGCTCGGCCCACGGCACGGCCTGGCAGTATCCGGGTTCGCCTCAGGCTTCATCACCAGCACCGGCACCATCGCAGCCTACGGACTGAGAGCGAGGCAGGCGCCGGAGCAACTGGACGCCTGCGCCGCTGGCGCACTGCTGTCGTGCCTGCCCACGTTCATCCAGCTCGGTATCCTGATCGTCGCGCTCCATCCACCAGCGCTGGGTCCGAGCCTGCCCATGCTCGCCGCCGGACTGCTGGCGGTGATCGCGTCGAGCCTGCCCGGCCTGGTTCGCGGCGCGCCGGCGCCCGCGGAGCCCGTACCCCGGCGCCGGGCGTTCAGCCTGACGGCTACCGTCGGCTTCGCGCTCCTGCTGATCGGGGTGGCTGCGGCTACGCGCTGGCTGGACGCTGCGATGGGTGCCGAGGCTTCGCTTGCCGCAATCGCACTGGCCGGATTCGCCGACGTGCATGCAGCCTCGGCATCGGCGCTGTCGCTCGCCGCATCGGACGAAGGCGCGGCCAGCCAGTTGCAGCTGATGCTGCTGCTGGCGATCTCGACCAATACCGCAAGCAAGCTGGTAGCCAGCCTCGCCGGCGGCCCGCGCTATGCGCTGCGCGTGATGCCCGGCCTGCTGCTGGCGGTGGGTGCGGCGTGGGCTGTGTCGATCGCAGCCGGCCGCGTCTAGCAGGAGCGGGGCTGGCGACTCAGTTCCCGCGCTGGATGTCCAGCCCCGGCGCGCCGTGGTGTTCGCGCGACTGCGTCATGAGCGAACCGACGACCATGCCGACGATCGCGAAGCCCAGCCCCACGAGCTGTGGCGGCCATAACCCTTCGGGCGCGACCACTTCCAGCGCGATCCACGACAGCACCCCGAGCACGATCGACAGCACCGCCCCGGCGTTGGTCGCGCGGCGCCAGTACAGGCCGAACACCAGCGGCGTGAACGCGGCCACCAGCGTCACCTTGTAGGCGTTCTGCACCATCTCGTACATCGTGCTGCGCGAGTTCAGCGCGAACAACAGCGCCCCCATGGCGAAGATGATCAGCACCAGCCGTACGGTCAGCAGCAGCTGGCGGTCGCCCATGTGTTTCACGAAAGGCCGGATCACGTTCTCGGTGAAGATCGACGCGGGCGCCAGCAGTGCCCCGGATGCGGTGGACAGGATGGCCGACAGCAACGCACCGAAGAACATCGCCTGCGCCCAAAGCGGCGTCTGAGCGAGTACCGCATCGGGCAGGATACGCTGGATCTCGCGCGGATCTTCCGACGCGAAGAGTTGCACCATCGACGGGTCGATGGTCAGCGCCGCGTAGGCGATGAACATCGGCACGAACGCAAAGCAGAAGTACGCACCGGCACCGATCAGCGAGGCACGTACCGCGGTGTCCTCGTTCTTTGCGGAGGTGACCCGCTGGAACACGTCCTGCTGCGGGATCGAGCCGAGCGCGAGCGTGAGGAAGGCCGCGATGAAGGGTAGCCACTCCTTCCAGTCGCCCTGCGGGAAGAACGAGAACTTGCCGGCATCGGCTGCCGCCTGCACAACGACGCCGGCACCGCCCGCCATGTCGGCCATCACCCAGGCCACCGCAAGCAGTCCGACCAGGATCACCACGGTCTGGAACAGGTCGGTCATCGCCACCGACCACATGCCGCCCCAGATCGTGTAGCCGGCAACGATCACGGTACCGATGATGATGCCGGTCGACAGCGAGACCGCACCATCGGAGAGCACCATCAGCACCAGGCCGAGCGCGGTGAGCTGCGCCGACGTCCAGCCGAGGTAGGACAGGCCGATCGCCATGCTGGTCACCACCTCGACCGGCTTGTTGTAGCGCTTGCGGTAGAAGTCGCCGATGGTGATCAGGTTCATCCGGTAGAACGCCCGCGCGAAGAAGAACGCGACCACCAGCAGGCAGACCGAGGCGCCGAACGGGTCTGCCGGGATGCCGTTCAGGCCATCGCGAGTGAAGGTCGCCGATACCGACAGTACGGTCTCGGCGCCGAACCAGGTCGCAAATACGGTGGCGACGCTGATGTACAGGGGCAGGCTGCGTCCGGCGACCATGAAGTCCTTCGAGTCGTGCACGCGGCGTGCAGCGAACACCCCGATGGCGATGGTGACCAGCAGATAAAGGATGACGATCGTGACAAGCATGGTTTCCCCGTCGGGATGGATACTGCTGCGGACTGCAGACGCAACCGGCGTGCCAGCCGCACGCCCTTACCAGCCAGAGACCACCTGCCAGGCAAACAATGCCACCAGGCTGGTTGCAATGATACCGAGCAGCAGCGTCTGCCGGCGTTGCTGGCGGATCAGCCGGCCCAGCTCGAGGGCGAGCGCATCGTTGCGGCCGGGCTTGAGCGCCTGCGCGATCTGGCGTGGAATCTGCGGCAGCGACGTGGCCCAGGCCGGTGCTTCCTCCTGCAGCCCGCGCACGAACGCGCGCCAGCCGATCTGCTCGCTCATCCAGCGCTCGAGATAGGGCTGGGCAGTCTTCCACAGGTCGAGGTCGGGATCGAGCTCGCGCCCGAGGCCCTCGATGTTGAGCAGCGTCTTCTGCAGCAGCACCAGTTGCGGCTGGATCTCGACGTTGAACCGGCGCGAGGTCTGGAACAGCCGCAGCAGCACCTTGCCGAAAGAGATCTCCTTCAGCGGCTTGTCGAAGATCGGCTCGCATACTGCCCGGATCGCGCTTTCGAACTCGTCGACCCGGGTGTCGGCCGGTACCCAGCCGGCCTCGAGGTGGGCCATCGCGACCCGCTTGTAGTCGCGGCGAAAGAAGGCGAGGAAGTTCTGCGCGAGGTAGTTCTTGTCGACGTCGGTGAGTGTGCCGACGATGCCGAAGTCGAGCGCGATGTACCTGCCATCGGGACCGACGAAGATATTTCCCGGATGCATGTCGCCATGGAAGAATCCGTCGCGGAACACCTGCGCGAAGAAGATCTCGACGCCGGAACGCGCGAGCAGCGGAATGTCGATGCCGGCCTCGCGGATCTCCTCGATGTGCGAGATCGGGATGCCGTACATCCGCTCCATCACCATCACTTCGGTGGCGCACCAGTCCCAGTAGACCTCGGGCACCACCAGCAGCGACGAGTCGGTGAAGTTGCGCCGCAGCTGGCTGGCGCTCGCCGCCTCGCGCAGCAGGTCGAGTTCGTCGAGCAGGTGCTTCTGGAATTCGCGCACCACCTCGCGCGGGCGCAGGCGCTTGCCGTCCGCCCACACCGCATCGACCAGCCCGGCCGCGGCATCCATCAGCCCGAGGTCGTTCTCGATGATGCGGCCGATGCCCGGGCGCAGGACCTTCACCGCGGCCTCGCGTCCGTCGGGCAGGATCGCGAAATGCACCTGCGCGACCGACGCGCTGGCCACCGGTACTGGGTCGAATGCCGCGAACACCTGGTCCACCGGCTTGCCGTAGACCCGCTCCAGCGTCTCGAAAACCTGCGCACTCGGGAACGGCGGCACCTGGTCCTGCAGCTTCGCCAGTTCGTCGGCAATATCCGGCGGGATCAGATCGCGCCGTGTCGACAGCATCTGACCGAACTTCACGAAGATCGGGCCGAGCGCCTCCAGGGCCAGGCGCAGCCGTTCGCCGCGCGGCGCATCGCCGCGGTGGCCGCGCCGCTTCAGGCGCAGCAGGGGCCGCAGCGCGCGGAACCGCTCATGACCCAGCACGAAGCTGTCCAGACCGTAGCGGTAGGTGATCTGGAGGATCCGGAAGAGTCGCAGCAGCCGCATCATCGATCAGCAGGGACGCGCGGAGGGCGCCGGAGGGGGCTTCAAACTGCGCAGTATAGCCCGTCGTCTGCCGGGGTCCGCTCGGCTGGCGTCATGTTGCGCGGTTGCGGCGCGCAGCCTCCAGCCGTGCGATGCGAATCTCCAGACGATCGGCATCGTCGCGAAGGTAGTCGACCTCGTCCACGAAGGCCGATACTTCGTCCGGCCGGGCGAGGAGCGGCTGCTCTTCGGTCAGGAACTGTCGCGACGAACGGGCAACCGACCGGGCGACGGCGCCAGGCAGGGCGGCAGCGGCACGACCGGCGCGACCGATCCGGTGCGCGCCGATGTCGCCTGTCAGGCGTGCAAGATCGGCCTCGACGTCCCAATGCAGGTTCGCGAACAGGTATTCGAGGTCGGCGGCGAGCCCCACATTGCCGGTCACCGTCACGCCACGGCGCGCCTGCGGGTCGCGCGCGAGCAGCTGCGGCACCGTAGCCAGGGGCACGGCGATGGTGACCGCGGGGGCGCGGCCGACCGCAGGCTCCAGCAACCCGGCGTCGGTCACCGCGACTTCCACCACGGCCTGGCCGAGTTCCAGCCGGATCGCGTCCCCGGCATGCGGCACCAGCCTCGCAGTGGCCCAGGACTGCGCGGCCAGCAGGTGGTTCAGTGCGCCGATGATCACGGGTTCGCCAGGCAGGCGCATGGTATTCGCGGGAGCATCGGGACGGGAGAGGATACCCCGGAGGATGCCAGCAAAAGACAACGGGCGGATCGCTCCGCCCGTTGTCGCTGCATCGTTACCGCCGATGCGGCCGCACCACCGTTGCCGGTCAGGCCGGCGTCGCGTCCTGCTCGACCTGCTGGATACCCGCGATCAGCCAGCTGGCATTCGAGTCCGACAGGTCTTTCTCGACATGCCAGACTTCGTCGACCGGCTCGGGATTCACGGCATTGTCTTCCCGCACCAGACCGGTGAAACGCACGCTGGCGATCATCTTGCCGGCTTCGGTCACGACCTGCATCACCTGCGCATCGATCGACACGACCTCGGTACGCTGGGCGACGTCGCCACGCTCCTGCGCCTGCATCGCCACCGCGGCGTACACCTGCGGCGTCGTGTAATCGCGGATGTCGTTCAGGTCTTTCGCATCGTTCGCGGCCTGCAGCCGGATGAACGTCATCTTGGCGTTGCGTACGAAGCCCTGCACGTCGAAGTCGGCAGGAATGCGGCCCTCGGCCACCGCCGGCGCGACCGGCATGCGCGGCTCGCCACTGGTCGGGGGGATGTCCGCCGGCACCTGCTGGCCATTGCTCATCCGGTACGAGGCGGGAGCCTGGGACCGGGAACGCATGAACCGGAATGCCATGAATGCAGCCAGGGCCAGCAGCGCGAACATCATGAAGTCACCGCTGCTCAGGCCATCGAACGCGCCGCCGAAGAACATGGCGGCGAGCAGGCCACCAGCCATCAGGCCGGCAACCGGACCGAGCCAGCCCGGCATCGACTTGCCGGCCGCACCGGCGGCAGCGCCCGCAGCGGCTGGCGCGGCAGCCGGAGTTCCGGGCGTCTGCTGCCCCTGGGCCTGCGCTGGTGCACCCGGCTTCTGGGGCTGTACCGCGTCGCGCTTCATGCCGACGTTGTTGCCGCCGCCGAACCGGCGCTTCTGCGCCTCGGCGTCGAAACTGGCTGCCGTCAGGCTCAGCCCGACAACGCCCGCAACCACCCAAGTCATCAGCTTGTTCATTGATTCTCCAAGGAAAACGATGCTTCTAAAGAGTGCGCAACAAGCCCGGGTACTATATACCCCGCACCTGCTTCTGCGGATTTCCACGCTGCTTGGACAGGCTTCTGCAAGAAAGGTTCCCCCCGGAACAATGACAGACAAAGGGGCCAGGGCTGGACCCGCCCTGCCTACAGGCGGTAGCCGCGGTGCAGCGCAACGACGCCGGCGCTCAGGTTGAAATACTCGACGCGTTCGAAACCCGCATCGACCATCAGCTGCCTGAGGGTATCCTGATCGGGATGTTTCGCGATCGATTCGGCCAGGTAGCGGTAGCTTGCACTGTCGTTGGCGACCACCTTGCCCATCGCCGGCAGCAGTTTCATCGTGTAGAGGCGATACAGCGGGTCCAGCGGCGACCAGACCTTCGAGAACTCGAGCACGAGCAACCGCCCGCCAGGGCGCAGCACGCGGAACATCTCGGCCAGCGCACGATCCTTGTGGGTCATGTTGCGCAGGCCGAAGGCGACGCTGACGCAATCGAACGTGCAGTCGGGGAAAGGCAGCCGCTCGGCGTCGCAACGCACGACCTCGATCACCCGGCCCTCGTCGAGCATCCGGTCGCGGCCGCGGGCGAGCATCGACGCGTTGATGTCGGTGAGCAGCACGGTGCCTGCGGGGCCGACCCGCTCCTGGAAGGCGCGGGCGAGGTCTCCGGTGCCGCCGGCAATGTCCAGCACCTTCTGGCCCGGCCGGACCCCGCTCTGGTCGATGGTGAACCGCTTCCAGAGCCGGTGCATGCCGCCCGACATCAGGTCGTTCATCAGGTCGTAGCGGTCGGCGACCGAGTCGAACACGCCAGCCACGCGACGTGCCTTCTCTTCCTCCGCCACCGATTCGAAGCCGAAATCGACCTTGCGAGTCATCGCATTCCTTTCACCCTGTTGCCCTGGCCGCTCTGCCATGAAGCGCAGCGGAGGCGGCCTGCGGCGCGCCCGCCTCAACGCTCCGGGTCGCGACTGCCTTTCGCTGCATCCAGCCGCTGCAGGTAGCGCGCCCACATCGTGTCCTGATTCGAACCGTAATCGTAGAGCAAAGCCCAGGAAAAGATGCCGGTATCGTGGCCGTCCGAAAACACCAGCTTCACCGCATACGTGCCCACCGGATCGATGTCGGTGATCGTCACGCCCCGTTTGCCGACCTGCAGCGTGCCCTCGCCCGGCCCGTGTCCGCGCACCTCGGCGGACGGCGAATGCACGCGCAGGAACTCGGTGGGCAGCGAAAAGCTGCGGCCGTCGGAAAAGGTGACCTCGAGCCGGTTCGACGTCTGGTGCAGCACCAGGTCGGTGGGAACCGGCGCGGCGGCGGGTGCGGCCGGCACGGCGGCGGGAGGGGCGGAGGGATCGTGCATCGGGGCGCCTGCGCAGCTGCGGGGAAGAACACGGGCGCATGATACGCGTACGGGCGACCCACGCCGCACCGTCACCGCACCGTCACACTGCCTTCATACAATCCAGAGGCTGAACAGCGGCTGGTCAATCCCGACCGCCGTACCTTGCAGGAGTATCGATGCCCGCCACGATACTGGTCGTCGAAGACGAACCCGCCATCCAGGAACTGATCGCGTACAACCTCCGCCAGGCCGGCCACGAGCCGATGCGCGCGGACTCGGCCGAGCAGGCGCTGAACCTGGTGCGCGACTCCCTGCCCGACCTCGTGCTGCTCGACTGGATGCTGCCCGGGCAATCCGGCATCGCGTTCGCGAAACGCATGAAGTCCGACCGGCGCACCCGTGAAGTACCGATCATCATGCTCACGGCGCGCGCGGAAGAGCATGACAAGCTGCTCGGGCTGGAAACGGGCGCCGACGACTACATCACAAAGCCGTTCTCGCCGCGCGAACTCAACGCCCGGATCAAGGCAGTGCTGCGGCGGCGCGCGCCCGAGGCGACCGACGACCGCGTCGAGATCGGTGGCCTGCAGATCGATCCGGCCAGCCACCGCGTGACCGCTGGTGACTTGCCAGTGGCGCTCGGCCCGACGGAATTCCGGCTGCTGCACTACCTCATGACCCATGCCGAGCGGGTCCACTCGCGCGTGCAGCTGCTCGACCAGGTCTGGGGCGACCACGTATTCGTCGAGGAGCGTACCGTCGACGTCCACATCCGGCGGCTGCGCAAGGCGCTGGAGCCAACCGGGCACGACCATCTCGTGCAGACGGTGCGCGGCAGCGGCTACCGACTGTCGGCGTCGCCGTAAGCGCATCCACACGGCGATGCGCGGCACAAAGTAGAATCCGGCATCCCCCGTTAGAGACGCGAACGAGGAAGGAGGCCGGGTGCGCGGATACTGGCGAGGAGCCGCAGGATGGCTTGCCCTCTGGCTGGTACTGGCGGTCATCGCTGCGGGCGCCTTCGGCACGGTGACGGCACTCGCCGGCCTCGCGGCTTGGTTGCTGCTGCTCCATGTCCGCCAGCTCTGGCATGTGGATGCGCTGCTGCGCTGGCTCGACCAGCCACCGGGCACTCCAGTGCCGCACGGATCCGGCATCTGGGCCGAGGTCTTTTCCTACCTTGCACGGCTGGTGCGCCGGCAACGGCAGAACGAAGCCGACCTGCGCAGCGCACTCGAACGGTTCCAGAGCGCGACCGCGGCGATGAACGAGGCGGTGATCATCCTCGATGAACTCGACCGGATCGAATGGTGCAACCCGAGCGCGGAGCATTACTTCGAGATCGACGCCCGGCGCGACCTCGGCCGCCAGCTCACCTACATCGTGCGCCAGCCGCAGTTCGTCGAATACCTCGACGAGCAGAACTTCGCCGAACCGTTCGTGCTGCGCGGCGCACGCGGTGGCGAGACCACGCTGACGGTGCAGCTCGTTCCGTACGGCAACCAGCAGAAGCTCGTGATCAGCCGCGACATCACGCGCTGGGAGCGCCTCGAGGCGATGCGGCGCGACCTGGTGGCCAACGTATCGCACGAACTGCGCACGCCGATCACCGTGCTGGCCGGCTATCTCGAGACGCTGAACGACCAGGAAACGCCCGACCCGGAGTTCCAGAAACGCGCCATGGCGCTGATGACCCAGCAGACCAGCCGCATGCAGAACCTGGTCGAGGACCTGTTGACGCTGTCACGGCTGGAGAATGCCCGCGGCCCGTCCGCGGAACAGCCGGTCGACGTTCCAAGAATGGTGCAGGGGCTGCACCAGGAGGCGGTCGCCCTGTCCGCAGGCCGTCACCAGATCGTGCTCGATGTCGATGCCGGGCTCTGGCTCACCGGTGCCGAGGGCGAACTGCGCAGCGCCTTCCTCAACCTGGTGACCAACGCGATCCGCTACACCCCGGCCAAGGGACGAATCACGATCCGCTGGCGACCGACGCAGGATGGCGGCGGCGCTTTTTCGGTCACCGACACTGGCATCGGCATTGCGCCGGAGCACATCCCGCGCCTGACCGAGCGCTTCTACCGCGTCGATCGCAGCCGGTCGCGCGAGACCGGCGGCACAGGCCTCGGCCTGGCCATCGTGAAGTACGCGTTGTCGCACCACCAGGCACGGCTGGAGATCGACAGCGAGCCCGAGCAGGGCAGCACTTTCAGCGCGATCTTCCCCGTCCGCCGGACCTGCCCGGCACCGGTAGCGGCTGCAGCAACAGTCTAGCCCGGCATCTGCCGTGCCATCGCGGCCGTGACGGCCTGCTCGTAGTCGGCGACCGGCATCGGCAGCGCGACCGGAACGCCACCGCGGCGCGCGGCCCAGACCGGATCGGGGAAGTGCGGATCGCCGCGGAAGCGCGGGATCACATGCCAGTGCAGGTGCGGCGTCATGTTGCCCAGGCTCGCCAGGTTCACCTTGTCCGGGTGCAGCAGGTCGATCAGTGCATGCTCGGCGGCGAACACCGCCGCGAGCAGGCCGGACCGCTGCGCCGCGTCGAGATCGCTCATCTCGCGTACGTGTCCCTGCCAGATCACGCGCAGGAAGCCGGGGTAGTCGGGATCATCGACGCGCACCACGCGCAGGTGTTCATTCGACCACAGCACGACACCGCCGGGTGCCGAGCAGAGTTCACAACCACTGGCATCGATCATGCGCATTCTCTGGTTGGTTCACGACGGCGCGATCATGGCAGGCCTGGCCCGGATCTCACCTGCGCCTGGGCGGCGGCAGGTCGGTGCAGGTGCCCTCGGCGGCCTCGGCGGCAAGGCCGATCGACTCGCCGAGCGTCGGGTGCGGATGAATGGTCTTGCCGATGTCGACCGAATCGCAGCCCATCTCGATCGCCAGCGCCACCTCGCCGATCAGGTCGCCGGCATGCGTGCCGACGATGCCGCCGCCGACGATGCGATGGGTCGACGCATCGAACAGCAGCTTGGTGAAGCCTTCGTCGCGGCCATTGGCGATCGCCCGCCCCGAGGCTGCCCACGGAAACAGGCCCTTCTCGACGGCGATGCCCTGCTTCTTCGCATCGTCTTCGGTCAGGCCGACCCAGGCCACCTCCGGATCGGTGTAGGCCACCGCCGGGATCACGCGCGCATCGAAGAAGCTCTTTTCGCCAGCGGCAGCCTCGGCCGCGACATGGCCCTCGTGTACCGCCTTGTGCGCGAGCATCGGCTGGCCGACCACGTCGCCGATCGCGAAGATGTTCGCCGCGCTGGTACGCATCTGCCGGTCGACCGGGATGAAGCCGCGCGCATCGACGTCGACCCCTGCGCGCTCGGCTGCGATCTTCCTGCCGTTCGGCGCCCGGCCGACCGAACTCAGGATCATGTCGTAGCGCTGCGGGCCGGCCGGCGCAGCGGCGCCTTCGAACGTGGCGTACAGGCCGTCCGGCCTGGCTTCGACGCCGACCGTCTTCGTGCCGAGCATCACCCTGTCGAAGCGCCGTTCGTTCATCTTCTGCCAGACCCGGACGAGATCGCGATCGGCGCCGAGCATCAGCGAATCCATCATCTCGACGACATCGAGGCGTGCACCGAGCGCCGAGTAGACCGTACCCATCTCGAGACCGATGATGCCGCCGCCGATCACCAGCATCTTCGCCGGGATCGAACGCAGCTCGAGCGCGCCGGTGGAGTCGACGATGCGCGGATCGTCCGGCAGGAACGGCAGCTTCACCGGCTGGCTGCCGACCGCGATGATCGCGCTGGCGAACCTGACCACCTTGCGCGCATCGCCGGGCGTGTCGTCGCTGCCGGTGGTCTCGACCACCTCGACATGGTTCGCGTCGAGGAACGTACCCAGCCCGCGCACGACCGTCACCTGCCGCGCCTTCGCCATCATCGACAATCCGCCGGTGAGCTTGCCGACCACCTTCGACTTGTGCGCACGCAACCGGTCGATGTCGATCTTCGGCGCATCGAAGGTGATGCCGATCTCGCCGAAGTGCTTCACTTCGTCCATCACGGCCGCGACATGCAGCAGGGCCTTGGACGGAATGCAGCCGACGTTCAGGCAGACCCCGCCCAGGGTCGGGTAGCGTTCCACCAGCACCACCCGCTTGCCGAGGTCGGCTGCGCGGAAGGCCGCCGAGTAGCCGCCGGGACCGCCGCCGAGCACCAGCACGTCGCAGTCGAGGCTGGCCGTGCCGCCGAACGCTGGCGCCGGGGCCGGGGCTGCGGCAGTGGCAGCCGGCGGCGCGGCAGCAGGCGCAGGTCCCGCGGGTGCAGCCGGGGTGGCGGGTGCGATGGCGGCTGCCACGGCCTTCGCGGCCCCGGCAGGCGCCTGCGTCTGCGCCTCGAGCAGCAGGATCAGGCTGCCCTCGGACACCTTGTCGCCCACCTTGACCGCGATTTCCTTCACCACGCCCGCAGCGGGCGACGGTACGTCCATCGTCGCCTTGTCGGACTCCAGCGAAACCAGCGGGTCTTCCGGCCCGACCGTATCGCCCGGCTTGACCAGGATGTCGATGATCGGAAGATCCTTGAAGTCGCCGATGTCGGGGACTTTCACTTCGATTGCTGGGGGCATCGTGCGTTCGCCTGTGTTCGCCGTATTCGACCTGTCATGAGCTTACCGCGATCTGCCGGCCAGTACCGGCGCGCCCTGTCGGCGGGCAGCGCGCGGCCGCCGCCCATGCGCGTCGCCGACCGGTATCCTGTGCGCCGGTCTCCTATCCCCCCCTGCCCTGCCGATGCCAGACGCTGCTTCGCCCGACCGGTCGCCCGGAAGCTCACCCCCGCCACCCGCCCTCGCGGGACGTACCGTACGCCGGCTGCTCCAGGCCTGGGGCGTGCTGCGATCGCTGTGGATCTACCGCATCCGAGACCGCTACCGGCATCGCGGCATGGACGCGCTGTACCGGCAGTTCCTCGCGCCGGGAGACCTCGCTTTCGACATCGGCAGTCATGTCGGCGACCGGATTGCCTGTTTCCGCCGGCTCGGCTGTCGCGTCGTCGCGGTAGAACCCCAGCCGATGCTGGTGCGGGTGCTGCGCGGCCTGCACGGACGCGACGCCGCGGTCGCGCTGGTCGATGCCGCGATCGGCGCGGCCGAAGGCCACCTGGACCTGCACCTGAACCTGCCCAACCCGACGGTGGCCACCGGCTCCCAGGCATTCATCGCCGCCGCAGACGGAGCCCCGCGGTGGGAGGGCCAGCGCTGGACGGAAACGGTGACCGTACCGGTGACCACGCTCGATGCGCTGATCGCGCGCCACGGACTGCCGGCGTTCGTGAAGATCGATGTCGAAGGCCTGGAACTCGACGTGCTGCAGGGCCTGCAGACAGCCGTACCCGCCCTGTCGTTCGAATTCACGACGATCCAGCCCGGGATCGCCCTTTCCTGCATCGAGCGCTGTGCCCGGATCGGCAGCTATCGCTTCAACGCCGCCCTCGGCGAGAGCCAGTCGCTGGTGCACCCGTCATGGCTCGATGGAGCCGCAATGGCCGACTGGCTGCGTGCGCTGCCGGCCGATGCGAACTCGGGCGATGTCTACGCCCGGCTGGACTCGCGCTGAGCCAGGCACGGCTCGCTAGGTGCGGACCTGTCCGTCGCCGATGACCACCCACTTCTGGTTGGTGAGCCCCTCGAGGCCGACCGGTCCGCGTGCATGCAGGCGGTCGGTCGAGATGCCGATCTCGGCACCGAGCCCGTATTCGAAGCCGTCGGCGAACCGGGTCGAGGCATTGACCATCACCGAACTGGAGTCGACTTCGCGCAGGAACCGCCGCGCGCGCGACAGGTCTTCGGTGACGATCGCATCGGTGTGCTGCGAGCCGTAGCGCGCGATGTGCTCGATCGCCTGGTCGAGCCCGTCGACGATGCGCACCGCCAGGATCGCGTCGAGGTACTCGGCATACCAGTCGGCCTCGGTTGCCTCGTGCATCCCCGGGACCAGCGCGCGCGCCGCCGCGTCGCCGCGCAGTTCGATACCCTTCTCGCGATAGACTGCCGCCAGCCGCGGCAGCACCGCAGCGGCGACCGGCCGATCGACCAGCAGCGTTTCCATCGTATTGCAGGTAGACAGCCGCTGCGTCTTCGCGTTGTCGGCGATGCGCACAGCCTTGTCGAGGTCGGCCGCAGCATCGATGTACACGTGGCACACGCCGTCGAGGTGCTTGATCACCGGCACCCGCGCCTCGGCCGAGATTCGCTCGATCAGGCCCTTGCCGCCGCGCGGGACGATCACGTCGATGTACTCGGGCATCGTGATCATCCGTCCCACCGCGGCACGGTCGGTCGTCGACAGCACCTGCACGACATCCTCCGGCAAACCCGCCTCGCGCAGCCCCTGGTGCACGCACGCGGCGATCGCCTGGTTCGAGTGCGCCGCTTCCGAGCCGCCGCGCAGCACGGTCGCGTTGCCCGACTTGAGGCACAGCGATGCAGCCTCGACCGTCACGTTCGGCCGCGATTCGTAGATGATGCCCACCACGCCGAGCGGTACCCGCATGTGCCCGACCTGGATGCCCGACGGGCGGAAGCGCAACCCGGTGATCTCGCCGACCGGATCGGGCAGTGCGGCGACTTCGCCCAGGCCCTGTGCCATCGTCGCGATCGTCTTCGTCGACAGCGTGAGCCGGTCGACCATCGGCGCATCGAGGCCAGCCTCGCGCGCCGCCTCCACATCGCGCGCATTCGCCGCGAGCAGGGCGTCTGCGCCGCGGGTCAGTGCGCTGGCTGCGGCGAGCAAGGCGCGATTCTTGGTGGCGGTGTCGGCGCGCGCGATCGCCCGCGCGGCCGCACGCGCAGCCTTGCCGACCGAAACCATGTAACTCTGGACATCCATGACGTTGACCCGTGCGAGGGGCCTGAAGTCTATCCGGTTTCCTGCCCTGCCCGCCTGCGCCCGATCAACCGGACCGCGGTGCCGGACGCTTCGGCATGCCCGACAACCCGAGGCACAACGCGGTGATGAGCTGCCACGGATCGCGCGTGCCGAGGCCCTTCGATGCACGATCGATCTCGCCCACCGCGCGCAGGGCACGGCGCGCACGGCGCGCATCGATCCGGCTGGCGGCACGGCCGATCGAATCGCTCCGCGGGCCGAACACGCCGGCCTCGCGCAGCGCGGCAGCCTTCTGGCGCCCGGCATCCAGCGCATCGTGTACGCCGACCAGCGCGCGCAGTTCGTGCGCGAGCGTCCAGGTGACCAGCGGCAGCGGCGAGCCCTCCGCGCGCAGGCCGTCGATCATGCGCACCAGTTGCGTCCGGTCGCCGTCGAGCATCGCCGCACCGAGCGCTCGCAGGTCGAAGCGGCTGACGTCGAGCACTGAACCGCTGACCTGCTCGAACGACAGTTCGCCCGGCTCGAACGACAGTGCGAGCTTCTCGACCTCCTGGTTCGCGGCCGACAGGTTGCCTTCCACCCGGTCGGCAAGGAACGCGAGGGTGTCGTGCGCTGCGCGCTGGCCGTTCTTCGCGAGCCGCGCCTCGATCCAGTCGACCAGCCGGTCGCGCGGAAACGGGTCGGCCATCACGAGTACGCCGGCTGCCTCCAGGGCCTTGAGCCACGCCGCCTTCATGCCGGACCAGTCGAGCGCGGGCAGGCTCACCAGTGTGACCGTGTCCGGCGGCAACCGTTTCGCGTAATCGGCGAGCGCCTGCCCCCCCTCGCGCCCGGGCTTGCCAGTCGGGACGCGTACCTCGACCAGCCGCCGCGACGCGAACAGCGACAGCGAGTCGCCGGCCGCGCGCAGCGCCTCCCAGCGGAAGCCGGATTCGCTGGTGAGTACCGTGCGTTCGTCGTAACCCTCCGCCAGCGCCCGGGCCCGCAGCGCGGCAAGCGCCTCGTGGCCGAGCAGCGGCTCGTTGGCCACCACCGTGTACAGCGGCCCGAGCGGCCGCCGCAGCGCGGCGGCAAGGTCATCGGCGCCGATGCGCATCGCGGTGCGTCCGGGCGGTCAGGAAGCGGCGAGGCGCGCGGTCGACAACCGGCGGATCAGCTGCTGCACGGCATCGCTCTGCATGTCGCGCACCAGGAGGATCTCTTCCTGTTCCTTCGCGAGCACCTGCGAGTCGTTATAGGTGATGTCCCGGCGCAGCACGACGTCTCCCGGCGGGATGAACTCGCGCCCCTTGCCGTCGTGCACGCGATAGGACACCCGGTAGATCAGCTGGAACTCACGCACCCGCCCCGCGCCCGACAGCGACAGGATGCGCCGCTCCTGGGCGACACCGGTGATCTGCAAGGTCGCCTGTGCGAGCTTGGCGTCGTCGACGACGCGGACGTTGCGGTTGGCCAGGATGTTGCGCTTGAGCTCCACGGCGAATGCCGTGTTCTCGGCGCCCTGCAGGAACAGCGTATCGAACGGAATGTTCGTGGAGCCGCGCAGCGTGAATCCGCAGCCGGCCGCAACTGCAGCAAGCGCCACCACCCCGGCACGCTGGAGCAAGGTACGTCTGGACACTGGAACGCTCATCACCGCCTCCGCACTTGAGGTACTACTGTAGCGCGAACCTCACGACTGTGCGATCACGCGACGATGTTGACGAGGCGGCCGGGCACGACCACCACGCGCTTCGCCGACTTGCCGTCCATCGCACGCACGGCCGCCTCGCTGGCGAGCGCGAACTGCTCGATCGCCGCCTTGTCCGCCGAAGCGGGCACACGCACGCTGCCGCGCAGTTTGCCGTTGACCTGCAGCACCAGCTCGATCTCGTCCTGCACCAACGCGGAGTCGACCGGCTCCGGCCAGGGCGCATCGAGGACCGCCTGCCCGGTTTCGAGCGCGAGGCCCAGTTCGGTCCACAGGCCATGGGCGAGATGCGGGGTGATCGGCGACAGCAGCCGCACCAGGATCGACAACGACTCCTCGGCGACTTCGGCGACCAAGCCGGGCGCCAGACTGCCGCCGGCCGGAACCTTCTCGATCGCATTGAGCATCTTCATCGCGGCCGAGGCGACGGTGTTGAACTGGAACTTGCCGAAATCGAAGTTGGCCTGCTTCAGCACGAGGTGGACCTCGCGCCGCAGGGCGGCGAGTTCCGGCGGCAGCGCGCCGGCACCGAGCGTGCGCACCGCCGGCAGGTGCGGCTTCATCTCGGTTGCGAAACGATGGCCGAATGCCCAGACCCGGCGCAGGAACCGGTAGGCCCCCTCGACGCTGGAATCGCTCCACTCGAGCGTCTGCTCGGGCGGGCTGGCGAACATCATGTAGAAGCGCGCAGTATCCGCGCCGTAGGTCTCGATCAGCGACTGCGGATCGACGCCGTTGCGCTTGGACTTCGACATCGTGCCGATGCCGTCGTAGCTCACCGGCTGGCCGTCGGCGACCGACTTCGCGCCGGTGACCTTGCCCGCCGCGTCGAGCGCGAGCTCCACCTCTTCCGGCGCGAAGTACTGGATGCCGCCCTTGTCGGTACGCCGGGTGAAGATATGGTTGAGCACCATGCCCTGGGTGAGCAGGTTGGCGAACGGCTCGTCGTACGACACCAGCCCGAGGTCGCGCATCACCTTCGTCCAGAAGCGCGAATAGAGCAGGTGCAGGATCGCATGCTCGATGCCGCCGATGTACTGGTCGACCGGCATCCAGTAGGCGGCGCGCTCGTCGACCATCGTCGAGGCGGCCGGGCTGGCGAACCGCGCGTAATACCAGGACGAGTCGACGAAGGTATCCATGGTGTCGGTCTCGCGCTTCGCGGCGCCACCGCACTTCGGGCAGCTGCAGTCGACGAAGTCGGACCGTTTCGCCAGCGGGTTTCCGCTGCCGTCAGGTACGCAGTCTTCCGGCAGCACCACCGGCAGCTGGTCGTCGGGCACCGGCACATCGCCGCAGGCGGGACAATGGATGATCGGGATCGGGCAGCCCCAGTAACGCTGGCGCGACACGCCCCAGTCACGCAACCGCCACTGCACCTGCTTGTCGCCCAGGCCCTTTGCCTTCAGGTCGCCAGCGATCGCGTCCACCGCCTGCACGTAACCGAGGCCGTCATAGCGCCCGGAGTTCACGCAGCTGCCCTGTTCCTTGTCGGCATACCACTCCTGCCAGGCATCCAGCGAGAAATCCTTGCCCGCCACCGACACCACCTGCCGAATGTCGATGCCGTACTTCTTCGCGAACGCGAAGTCGCGCTCGTCGTGGGCCGGCACGCCCATCACGGCGCCGTCTCCGTAGGTCATCAGCACGTAGTTTCCGACCCAGACCTCGACCTGCGCGCCGGTCAGCGGATGGGTGACGAACAGCCCGGTGGGCATACCCTTCTTCTCCATCGTCGCCATGTCGGCTTCCATCACCGAACCATGACGGCACTCGTCGATGAACGCGGCGAGCGCCGGATTGTCGCTGGCCGCGCGGGCGGCGAGAGGGTGTTCGGCCGCGACCGCGCAGAAGGTGACGCCCATGATGGTGTCAGCGCGTGTCGTGTAGACCCAGAGCTGCCCCGCCTGGCCGTCGAGTTCGTACGGAAAGGCGAAGCGCACGCCGTGGCTCTTGCCGATCCAGTTCGCCTGCATCGTGCGCACCCGCTCGGGCCAGCCGGGCAGGGTGTCGAGCGCGGACAGCAGCTCGTCCGCATACTGCGTGATGCCGAAATAGTAGCCGGGGATCTCACGCTTCTCGACCACGGCGCCGGTTCGCCAGCCGCGCCCGTCGATCACCTGTTCGTTCGCGAGCACCGTCTGGTCGACCGGATCCCAGTTCACCACCTGGGTCTTCTTGTACGCGATGCCCTTCTCGAGCATGCGCAGGAACAGCCACTGGTTCCAGCGATAGTAATCGGGCTGGCAGGTGGCGAGTTCGCGCGACCAGTCGATCGCCAGCCCGAGCGACTGCAGCTGCCGCTTCATGTAGGCGATGTTGTCGTAGGTCCACTTCGCCGGCGGCACCTGGTTCTGCATCGCCGCGTTCTCGGCCGGCAGGCCGAACGCGTCCCAGCCCATCGGCTGCATCACATTGTGGCCGCGCATCCGGTGGTAGCGGGTGAGCACGTCACCGATCGTGTAGTTGCGCACATGCCCCATGTGCAGCTTTCCCGATGGATACGGGAACATCGACAGGCAGTAGTACTTCGGCCGGCCTTGCGCCGCGGCACCCTCGCGGGCAAGGAACGACTGGTGTTCAGTCCACCAGGCCTGGGCGGCCTGTTCCACGGCTGAGGGTTGGTACTGGGGTTGCATGCGGGCGCTCTTGCCGAAGGGAGAGATGAGGCGGCGGATTATAGCGGGCCGGGGCGCGCTTCCCGCCCGAACCGGCCCTGCCGGCGGCCGCGGACGGCGCGTTCGGGCCAAGCGCCCCGGCGCGGTGCGGATGCTGTTCGGCGCTGCGCAGGCGCAGCGAAAAATAAATCCCCGCCGGACACCGGGGACTCGGCTTTGAGGACCCTTATAATCGCGCCCTGCCATGCAAAGCCGACTGCTCGAAAACCTGAACCCGGAGCAACTCGCTGCGGTCACGCTGCCGCGCGAGTCCGCGATGATCCTCGCCGGGGCCGGCAGCGGCAAGACGCGGGTGCTGACCACGCGCATCGCCTGGCTGATCGAGACGCGGCAGGTCAATCCGCTCGGCCTGCTGGCGGTAACCTTCACCAACAAGGCCGCACGCGAGATGCTGACACGCATCTCCGCGATGCTGCCGATCAACACCCGCGGCATGTGGGTGGGCACCTTCCACGGGCTTGCCAACCGCATGCTGCGCGCCCACCACCGCGACGCCGGGCTGCCACAGACCTTCCAGATCATGGACACCGCCGATCAGGTGGCGATGGTCAAGCGGATGATGAAGGCCAACGGCATCGACGAAGAGCGTTTCAAGCCGCGCGACACCGCATGGTTCATCAGCGCGCAGAAGGATGCCGGGTTGCGGCCCGGGTCGGTCGAGGCGTTCGACGACCATACGCGTCAGCTGGTCGAGATCTACACGATGTACGAAGCGCAGTGCCAGCGCGAGGGCGTGACCGACTTCGCCGAGCTGATCCTGCGCAGCTACGAGTTGCTGGCCAGGAACGAGGCGATCCGCGAACACTACCGCGCGCGCTTCGCCCACATCCTGGTCGACGAGTTCCAGGATACCAACCGTCTGCAGTTCGACTGGCTGAAGCTGATCGCCGGTTCGCAGAATGCGGTGTTCGCGGTCGGCGACGATGACCAGTCGGTGTACAGCTTCCGCGGCGCCAAGGTGGCGAACATGCGCGACTTCGAGCGCGAGTTCAATGCCGGCACGATCATCAAGCTCGAGCAGAACTACCGGTCCCACGGCAACATCCTGGAAGCGGCCAACGTACTCATCGGGCACAACCAGCAGCGGCTCGGCAAGAACCTGTGGACCTCCGAATCGCAGGGCGAGCCGATCCGTTTGTTCGAGGCGCAGACCGACTTCGAGGAAGCGCAGTTCGTCGTCGAGCAGGTGCGCGACCTGAAGGCGACCGGCGTACCGCTGGTCGAGGTCGCGCTGCTCTACCGCTCGAACGCGCAGTCGCGGGTACTCGAACACGCGCTGTTCTCGGCTGGCCTGCCGTACCGGGTGTACGGCGGCCTGCGCTTCTTCGAGCGCCAGGAGATCAAGCATGCGCTCGCCTACCTTCGGCTGGTCGCCAACCCGGACGACGACGCAGCACTGCTGCGGGTGATCAACTTCCCCACGCGCGGCATCGGCGCGCGCTCGATCGAGCAGTTGCAGGACGCGGCCCGTGCCGGCGGCACCAGCCTGTGGCAGGCGGCGTGCTCGCGCGGCGGCACGAAGGGCGGTTCGCCGGATGCACCGAGGAAGGGCGTCGAGGGGTTCGTGCTGCTGATCGATCGGCTGCGCAACGAATGCGCCGGCATCACCCTGCCCGAGATGATCGAAGCGGTGATCGAACGCTCCGGGCTGCGCACCCATTACGATGCCGAGCGCGAAGGCGCCGACCGCATCGCCAACCTCGACGAACTGGTCAATGCGGCTGCGCAGTTCTCGGACGACCCGATGCGCTTGCTCGAGATGGAAGCGGATGCCGATTCCTTCGCCTCGCAGGGTCCGACCGCACTGGCCGCCGCGGCGCTGGACGAGGACGCGGCCGAGGCGGAGGCGGACGCCGCGATGCTGGCGGCAGGTTTCGGGGACATGCCGGGCCTGCCGCCGGGCGACGCCGACGCCGGCATCGCTGCCGCCAGTGGCACCGCACCCGCGCCAGCCGAGCCCACCGACCAGTCGCTGATCCAGTTCCTGTCCCATGCATCGCTGGAAGCCGGTGACAATCAGGCCAACGCCGGGGACGATGCGTTGCAGCTGATGACGGTGCACGCCGCCAAGGGCCTGGAGTTCCACACCGTCTTCGCCAGCGGCCTGGAAGAGGGCCTTTTCCCGCACGAAAACAGCCTGAACGATGCCGGCGGCGTCGAGGAGGAGCGCCGGCTCATGTACGTCGCGGTCACGCGTGCACGCCGGCGGCTCTACCTGACCTTCGCTCAGAGCCGGATGCTCCACGGCCAGACCCGCTACAACGTCGCCTCGCGCTTCCTGCGCGAGATCCCGGTCAAGCTGCTGAAGCGCCTGTCGCCGACCTACGAGCGCGGCGGTGGCTCGACCAGCTTCGACCGGCCGCGTACGCCGGCCAGCTACGCGGCGGTACAGGTCCAGCAGGCACCGAAGATCGAGGCGGTGGGCATGCCGTTCCGGATCGGCCAGAACGTGCGCCATGCGAAGTTCGGCGGCGGCGTGATCATCGATGCGGAAGGGCGCGGGTCGGACGCCCGCGTACAGGTCAACTTCGGCCGCGAAGGCGTGAAGTGGCTCGCGCTGGCCTACGCGAAACTCGATCCGGCCTGAGGATCGATACGCCGGAGCGACCTCACCCTCCCTCGGGCTTCTGGTCGGGCTCCTCGTCGGGCGTGGCGTCGGGCGTGGCGTCGGGCGCGGCGCCGTCGCGCGGATCGAATACGTCGACATACGACGTGTAGAACGCGATGAACCCGACCGGCGCGATCACGGAAACCACCATCCCCAGGAAGACCATCGCCAGTATCGGTCCGATGCCGGGAACCAGAACCAGCACGCTGACGACGAGACGCACCAGGATCATCCCCAACAGCAGGGAGGCGAAGCACATCATGAAGGCGCGCCAGTTGCGCAGCGCAGCACCCAGGCTGGCCAGCAGCGATGGCAAGGCCTTCTGGCCGTGGAAGAAAACGAGCAGCGGTGCGAACCACGTGGCAAGCAGCAGCGGCACCAGCAGCGAAAGGCCAACCAGGCCGGCGAGCGCCATCGCCCCACTCACCACGGCTGGCGCGCCGGGTGCCGGGGCCGGAGAAGGCCCGCCCCCGGGCCCCATCCCGGCCGCCATTTCCTGCGCCACCTGCGCGCCGCCGATCGCCATCATCAAACCAACGATCATCAGCTGGCCGATCAGGTAGATGCCACCGATCGCGACGAGGTCGCCGATCGACGATCGGAAACCGCCGAAGAAATGCGCCGGCACGACCGGCTCACCGCGGTCAGCCGCCTGCGCGGCCAGCGCAATGCCGACGCTGAACACCGGGAACACCAGGCCGAACACCAGCGGACCGATCACCTTCAGCTGACTGGTGAGTACCATCGCGGCCAGCAGCGCCAGCAGGAAAAGCACCCAGGCGCCGGGATTGCGCCGGTACAGCGCATAAGCGTTGACCAGCCATTGCGCGCCCCTGAGCGCGCGCAGCACGCGCGGGATCGGCATCGGTGCAACCATCCTCGGGTCGTCGGTAGTCATCGGCGGCTCAGGCGCCCGGGAGCGCGATGCGCCCCGGCGATGCGACATGCCAGGACAGCAGGTCGCGGAAATGGGCCGGATCGTGCGCGTGTACCAGTTCTCCCGGCCGCGGCAGGTGGAAATCGAACAGCCGCGACACCCAGAACCGGAGTGCGCCGGCACGAAGCATGGCCGGCCAGACGAGGCGTTCGGTATCGCCGAAAGGACGCACGGCGGCATACCCTTGGAGCAGCGCGGCGGCCGCGTGCGCATCGATGCCTGCGGACGGATCGCCGTAATCGGCCCGGCACCAGTCGTTCACCGCGACCGCGACATCGAACAGCAGTACGTCGGTGCAGGCGAAGTAGAAATCGATGATGCCGCCCACCTCGGCGCTGCCATCCTCGAACAGCACGTTGTCGCGAAACAGGTCGGCATGGATCGGCCCGCGCGGCAGGCGGTCGAAGCGATGGCTCGCCTGGAAGGCGATCTCGTTCTCGAGCATGCGCCAGTCGTCCGGCGGCAGGAAGCCGGCCAGCCTCGGGGCCGTTGCGCTCCACCAGTGCGGGCCGCGCGGATTGGGCATCGTGTGCGGATAGTCGACACCGGCGGCGTGCATCGTGCCGAGCATCCGTCCGAGGGCGTGGCACTGCTGCTCAGACGGCGCGGCGACCGAGCGCCCCGAAAGCCGGGCGACGATGGCGGCCGGCTTGCCGTTGAGTTCGCCGAGCCACCGGCCATCGACATCGGGCATCGGCCGGGGCGTCGGGACGCCACGGTCAGCCAGGTGAGCCATGAGGCCGAGGTAGAACGGCAGTTCGGTCGCGGTGAGCTTCTCGAACAGCGTCAGCACGTAACGCCCGCCAGTCGTGCGCGCATCACGGCCGGCCGCATCGGTCGTCAGGAAGTAGTTCGTGTTCTCGATGCCGCTCTGGATGCCCTCGAGTGCAACCAGCTTGCCGAGCGCATAGCGGAGCAGCCAGGCTGAGGCCTGGTCGGGCGTGACGGTGGTGAATACGGCCATGGTTCCGGGCAGCCTCTCATGCGTCCGGGGCTACCAGCTGCGGATGACCCACATCGGCACCCGCACGCCGCTGTCGTAGGTCGCGGTACGCGCGAAGTTGCCGTCGCCGAAGTAATCGACCAGGTAGTACGGCGTGCCGCCGCCGACCGGCGTGACCCTCATCATGTAGAGCTGTCCGCCCACGCGGAATTCTTCGACCGTCTCTTTGTCGCGACGGATGATACGGATCTCGGGCTCGACGCCCGGGGCCAGCTGCAAGGTGGCCGGCGGCGGCGGAGGAATGTCCGGCAACGGCTCGAGGTTGGACGGGCGCTGCTGGGCGGCTGCCGGGAATGCCACCAGCAGGGCGCCACATGCCGCCAGCAGCAGGGCCGCCAGGACGCCGCGCACGGGCGAAGGTATCTGCGCAGTCGCGGGTAACGGGTCATTCGGATGGCTTTGCATGGCGCGCCTCAGGGGTCTCCAAAGCCTCATTCTAGGCAACCTCGGGCCGCGCCGCCATCGGAAAGCGTTGTGCGTTTGCCGCACCGCTGCGTGCGCTCCTAGGCAAAAAGCTCGGAAAAGCCCTATTCTTCTCTCGTAGCATGAGTACACTTCCGTACAGTCCTCCGTAGCGACGGTACCGGTCGCCCTGCGGAAGACTCACACCCACTCCATGGAGATATCCTGAATGGCTGCCAAGAAGCCCGCCAAGAAAGCCGCTACCAAGGCTGCAAAGAAGGTCGCAAAGAAAGTAGCAAAGAAAGCCGTCAAGAAAGTGGTCGCGAAGAAGGCTGCCAAGAAAGCGGCCCCGAAGAAAGTCGCGAAAAAGAAGGTCGCACGCAAGCCCAACGCTGCGTTCATGGTCGCACTGAAGCCGAGCGCGCTGCTCGCGGCGATCGTCGGCGACAAGCCGTTGTCACGTCCGGACGTCACGAAGAAGATCTGGGCCTACATCAAGAAAAACGGCCTGCAGGACAGCGTCAACCGCCGCAACATCAACGCCGACGCCAAACTCGGCCCGATCTTCGGCGGCAAGAAGCAGGTATCCATGTTCGACCTGACCAAACTGGTCTCGAAACAGCTTTCCTGAGCCTCGCTGCTGGGAAAGACGGGGGGGTCAGGTCTTGAGTTTTGCATCTCCGATGCAAAACTCAAGACCTGACCCCCCCGTCTTTTTCAGAGGTTCAACTGGATCTCGCGTTCCTCGGCTGACGGCGCGAAGCCGCGCGATTCGTAGTGATCGAAGATCGCCGTGGTGATCTTCGAGGGGTCGTCTATCAGCTGGATCAGGTCAACGTCCTCCGGACTGATCATGCCTTCGGCCACCAGTCGCTCTCGGAACCAGTCGATCAGCCCGCTCCAGAACGGCGTGTGGACCAGGATGATCGGCATGCGGCGCGTCTTGCCGGTCTGCACCAGGGTCAGCGCCTCGAACAGTTCGTCCAGCGTGCCGAATCCGCCTGGCAGCACCACGTAGGCGACGGCGAACTTCACGAACGCGACCTTGCGCGCGAAGAAGTGCCGGAAGGTCTGGCTGACGTCCTGGTACGGATTGGCGCTCTGCTCGTGCGGCAGCAGGATGTTCAGGCCAACGCTGGGGCTGCGTCCGAAGTACGCACCCTTGTTCGCGGCTTCCATGATGCCGGGGCCACCGCCCGAGATCACCGCGAAGCCGGCATCGGACAGGTTCCGTGCGATCGTCTCGGCGAGCAGATAGTACGCGCCATCGGGCGGCGTACGCGCGCTGCCGAACAGGCTGACGGCCGGCGCGATGTTGGTCAGGCGTTCGGTCGACTCGATGAACTCTGACATAATCTCGAGCACTCGCCAGGCCTCGCGCGAGGACTCCACCCGCCGGGCAAGTTCGGGCTCCACCGACGGTGTGAGCAGGGCCGGCATCTTTTCCCGCATTGGTCGCTCCTTGAAGACACTGCTGCTGGTCGACGCATCGTCGTACCTCTACCGCGCGTTCCATGCCCTGCCCGACCTGCGCAACAAGGCAGGCGAACCCACCGGCGCCATCTACGGCGTGATCAACATGCTGCGACGATTGCAGCGTGAAGTGCCGGCCGATTATAGGGCGTGCGTGTTCGACGCCAAGGGAAAGACCTTCCGCGACGACTGGTATCCGGAATACAAGGCGACGCGATCGGCGATGCCGGACGACCTCGCGCTGCAGATCGATCCGATCCACGAGGCCATCCGTGCGCTCGGCTGGCCGATCGTGATGATCGAGGGCGTCGAGGCGGACGACGTGATCGGCACGCTGGCCTGCCGCGCGCGCGCGCATGCGATGCGCACCATCGTGTCGACCGGCGACAAGGACCTCGCGCAACTCGTCGACGACTCGACGACGCTGGTCAACACGATGAGCAACGAGACGCTCGATCCCGCGGGGGTTCAGGCGAAGTTCGGCGTTCCGCCGGAGCAGATCGTCGACTACCTCTCGCTGGTCGGCGATACGGTCGACAATGTGCCGGGCGTGGCCAAGGTAGGACCGAAGACCGCCATCAAGTGGCTCGCACAGTACGGCTCGCTCGACGGCGTGGTCGCCAATGCCGACCAGATCGGCGGGGTGGTCGGCGAGAACCTGCGCAAGGCACTCGACTGGCTGCCGATGGGACGGCGGCTGGTGACGGTGAAGCGCGACGTCGATCTGCCGCTCGGCCCAGAAGGGCTGGCACCTGTCGATCCCGACGACGCCAAACTCGCCGAACTGTTCGAACGGTTCGAGTTCAAGAGCTGGCTGGCCGAGGTCAAGGCCGCGCGCCATCCGGAGGCGAACGGCGGCAACCTGAAGGGCTCGGATACCGCTACCGCCGCGCAGCGCCTGCCGGCACGACAGTGGGCGCACGACCCGGCACCGATCCCGCAGGCCGCATCGATCGAGCGGCACTACGAATGCGTCACCACCGACGAGCGGCTGGATGCGTGGATCGCGCGCATCGAAGCCGCGCCGCTGACCGCAGTGGATACCGAGACCACCAGCCTCGAACCGATGAACGCGGAGCTGGTCGGCATCTCGCTGTCGACCGCGCCCGGCGTTGCCTGCTATGTCCCGGTCGGCCACCGCTACCCGGGCGCACCCGACCAGCTCGCCCGCGAGCACGTGCTCGCCCGGCTGCGCCACTGGCTGGAGGGCGACGCCTTCCCGAAGGTCGGCCAGAACCTGAAGTACGACGCGCACATCTTCGCGAACCACGGCGTGCAGCTCGCCGGCATCGCGCACGACACGCTGCTCCAGTCGTACGTGCTCGAGAGCCACCGCCGGCACGACATGGACGACCTCGCGCTGCGCCACCTCGGCGAGACGACGATCACCTACGAGCAGGTGGCCGGCAAGGGCGCGAAGCAGATCGGCTTCGCGGAAGTGTCGATCGAACGCGCGACCGAGTACGCGGCGGAGGACGCCGACATCACGCTGCGGCTGCACCATGTGCTCTATCCCCAGGTGGCCGCGATCGAACCGATCGACCGGCTGTACCGCGAGATCGAGATCCCGGTCGCGCGCGTTCTGCAGACGGTGGAGCGCACCGGGGTGCTGGTCGACGTGCAACTGCTCAATCGCCAGAGCAACGAACTCGGCATCAAGCTGCTCGACGTGGAGCGGCGCGCGCACGAAGCTGCGGGACAGCCCTTCAACCTCAACTCGCCGAAGCAGATCCAGGAGATCCTGTTCGGCAAGCTGGGCATGCCGGTGATACGCAAGACCGCCGGGGGCACGCCCTCGACCGACGAGGACGTGCTGACCGAACTCGCGCTCGACTATCCGCTGCCCAAGCTGCTGCTGGAGCATCGGTCGCTGTCCAAGCTCAAGTCGACTTATACCGACAAGTTGCCGAGGATGGTCAATGCGCGCACCGGACGCGTGCACACCAACTACGCGCAGGCGGTGGCCGTCACCGGGCGCCTGTCTTCGAACGAACCCAACCTGCAGAACATCCCCGTGCGCACCGCCGAGGGACGGCGCATCCGCGAGGCGTTCGTCGCGCCGCCGGGCAGCGTGATCGTGTCGGCCGACTATTCGCAGATCGAGCTGCGCATCATGGCCCACCTGTCCGGCGACAAGGGCCTGCTGGACGCTTTCGCCGCGGGCGAGGACATCCACCGCGCGACGGCTGCCGAGATCTTCGCGACCGCGCCCGCCGAGGTCAGCAGCGAGCAGCGCCGCTATGCCAAGGTGATCAACTTCGGGCTCATCTACGGCATGTCGGCGTTCGGGCTGGCGGCGCAGCTCGGCATCGAACGTTCCGCCGCACAGCAGTACATCGACCGCTATTTCATGCGCTATCCCGGCGTCGCCGACTACATGCGCCGTACCCGGGAAGCCGCGCACCAGGCCGGCTTCGTCGAGACCGTGTTCGGCCGCCGCCTTTACCTGCCGGACATCCAGAGCTCGAACCAGGGCCGCCGGCAGGGCGCCGAACGCGCGGCGATCAACGCGCCGATGCAGGGCACGGCCGCCGACCTGATCAAGCTCGCGATGATCGCCGTCGACCGCCACCTGCGAGAAGCGAAGATGGCGAGCCGCATCATCATGCAGGTGCACGACGAACTGGTCCTCGAAGTGCCCGACCCGGAACGGCCTGCCATTGCCGAGGCTCTGCCCCGGCTGATGAACGGCGTGGCCACCCTTGCGGTGCCGCTGCTGGTCGAAGTCGGCACCGGCCCCAACTGGGAAACGGCGCACTGAGCGTGCGTTGAATCTGGCGGCAGGTGCGCTGCCGTGCTACCAGGGCACGGGGACGCGGTACTTGCTTGCAAGGGTCGCGAGGTCATGGCGCACCCCGGCAGGCAGCGCGATGCCTGCACGCGCCTGCTCCGCCCGCCGCGACTCGCCGCGCTCGCCTGGCAGCAGCACCGCTGAAGCGCCACTCGGCGGCAGCGCGTGGATGGCGGCGGCCAGGGCCTCGATCTCGCTTCGATAGACCGTGGGATCGACGATGCGGTCGATGTCGAGCGCCATCACGAAGGCATTCTGCACGTGCGGGTACTTCGCGCCACCTGTCGCCAGTGCCGGCGCCAGGATCGGGTTGGCGGTGAGCAGGCTCGCGACCACCTCGAACATCAGCGCGAGCCCCGAGCCTTTCGCGCCACCGACTGGCAGGGGCACCTTCGCCAGCGCAGGATCGGTCGTCGGATGGCCGTTCGCATCGAGCGCCCAGTCGGCCGGAATCGGCTCGCCCTTCACTCTGGCCTGCCGCAGCTTGCCCATCGCCACGACCGCAGAGGCCATGTCGAACACGACTGGCGCGTGACCCGCGCCGCGTGGAGCGGCGATCGAAAGCGGCGCGGTACCCAGGGCTGCTCGGCCGGCGCCGTGGTAGGCCATCAGCGGCACCGAAGCGGCCGCCGCCACGCCCAGCATCCCCGCCCGCGCGATGCGTTCGGTATGGAATCCGACCGCGCCGGTATGCGTGGTCGCGCGCAGCAGCGCGACCGATGAACCGGCGCTGCGTGCACGGTCGATCACCGCATCGACTGCATGGCGCATGCCGAGCGCACCGGCGCAGCGGTCGCCCTCGATCACCTGCAGGGCCGGCAGGTCGACGAGCACCCGGATCGAGGGCGTTGCATTCATCTCGCCGCTGGCCAGCCAGCCGGCATACTGCGGCAGCCGCGACACCCCATGCGAATGCACACCGCGCAGGTCTGCCCACACGAGCAGATCGGCGACGCAGGCGGCATCGTCCGTGGGCATTCCCGCCGATGCCAGTAACACGACGGCGAAGCGATGCACAGCGTTGTACGCGACCGGTAGCGCCATGGCAGCCCCCCCTTGCGACCGTTCAGCCGTTCGACCGTTCAGCCGACCAACGACTGTCCTGGCTTCACCCGACTGAACACCACCGGCCGCGTGCCGTAGTCGAACCGGCCACCGTCGATGCGCACCGTGGTGTAGCGCGAGTTCTCGAGGTCGCGCACGTCCGGATGGTCGTTCCGGAAATGTGCACCACGCGAATCTTCGCGTTGCTCGGCAGCGCCACGGATCGCCTGGCTGACCAGCACGAGGTTCTTGAGATTGATCCAGTCGTGCCAGGTGAGGTTGAATGCGCGCTGGCCATCGGCAACACCGGTCGTATCGAGCCGGGCGTCGAGTTCCTCGAGCACGCCGCTTGCGCGCGCCAGACTGGCTGCGTCCCGGAAGATGCCGACGTCATCCCACATGAGGTCGTGCAGCCGGGTACGGATATCGGACAGGCCGGTCGCCGGGCCCTTGCTGCCTGCGCCGAATGGCCGGGTAACGCGCGCTGCACCCGCTTCGATCGCGCCTTCGTCCGGCTCGTGGAACACGCCGTTGCCGGCTATCCAGGCACCCATGGTGTCGCCGGCAATGCCGCCATACACGGTGGAGTTGGCGACACCGTTGCCGCCGAGCCGGTTCGCGCCATGTACGCCGCCCGTGTCTTCGCCCGCTGCGAACAGGCCGGGCAGATCGGTCGAGCAGTCGGTGCGGAACACCACGCCACCCATCATGTAGTGCGCGGTTGGAACGACCTCGACCAGCCCCGACACCAGGTCGAAGCCGCAGTCGGCGCAGCGCTCGACCATGCCGGGGAATTCCTTCTTCACCATCGCCGGGTCGAGGTGGCGCATCGTGATGTACACCCCGCCGTTCGGACCGACGTTGCCCTTGAGCATCTGGTCGTACATGCCGCGGCTGACGATATCGCGCGTCGCACGCTCGTTGCGCGGATCGTACTGACCCATGAAGCGTTCGCCCTGCCCGTTGAGCAGGTAGCCGCCGACCCCACGCAACCCTTCTTCGATGATGGTGCCGGTGATACGGGTGCCTGCCCCGGCCACCAGACCGGTCGGGTGGAACTGCACCATCTCCATGTCGCGCAGCGTCAGACCGGCGCGCAGCGCCATCGCCATGCCGTCGCAGCTCTTGTCGCCGGAAGGCGTGTGGTACTTGTACATCGTCGGCCCGCCGCCGGTGGCGAGCAGTACCGCCTGCGCCTGCACGAATACCAGTTCGCCGCTGCGGATGTCGATCATCAGCACCCCGGCGATCGCGTCGCCGCGCCGGTTGCGGATGATCTCGATCGCCCGGTGCTCCTCGAGCCGCTTTATGCCTCGCGCCCAGGTCTGCTCGGCCAGCCGGTTGATGATCTCGATGCCGGTCAGGTCGCCCTTGTGCACGGTACGATCGAAGGTCTGCCCGGCAAACGCCTTCTGGTGCACGGTGCCATCGGGGTTGCGGTCGAAGAAGCAGCCGAGCTCGTTCTCGAGCTCGTGGATACGCTCGATCGCGACCTCGACCAGTTGCCAGGCGAGGTCCTGATCGGGAAGCCACTTGCCACCTTCGATCGTATCCATGAAGTGCCGCTCGACGGAGTCTTCCTTCGCCAGCGCGACGTTGTAGCCGCCCTGGACCATGCGGGTGCAGCCACTCTTGCCGAGCAGCCCCTTCACAGCGACGGTGATGTCGGCCTTCGGGTTCTTCTTGTGCGCGTGCAGCGCCGCGAACAGCCCGGCTCCGCCGGAGCCCAGGATCAGGATATCGGTCTTGATGCGTCGCATGTCTTGCCAGCCTGCCTTGTCAGCCCGTCTGTTCAGCTCTTCACGCCGAGCGCCGCCAGTACGGCGGCGCGCCGGTCGCGCGCCTGCGCGTTCACTTCGGTGTAGAGGCTCGACCCGTGGCTGTCCATGCTGACCAGCAGCGGTCCGAAACCCTGTATGCGGAACTTCCACAGTGACTCGGGGTTGAGGTCGTGCAGGTCGACATCCTCGATCTGTTCGATCCAGGTGGTCTCGAGCGCGGCCGCTCCGCCGATCACAGCGAGATATACCCCACCCAGGTCACGGAAGGCATCCAGCGAACCCTGCCGAAGCCCTCCCTTGCCGATGATGATACGCACGCCGTACTGCTCCATCAGCGGCCGGCTGAAGCGCTCCATCCGGTCAGACGTGGTGGTACCCACGCACACCGGCTCGTAGCCGACCGGGGCCGCTGCGGTCTCGCCGACCCAGCGAACGTTCGGCGCGGTGTGCACCACCGCGTGGCCGCGCAGGTCGAACTTCGTCTTGCGGCCGCGGTCGAACATGTGGATCTGCGTCGCGTCGCGGATGCCGTAGAGCGTGTCGTGCAGGGTGACCGTATCGTTGACCCTCAGCGCACGCACCTGCGCCTCGGTCACCGGCATGTGGAAATCGTAGTGCGCCATCTGGTGTCCTTGGTCGATGCGGCGGGCGCGCGCGTCAGAAGCCGTACGCCAGCCCGGTCGGCGTCCAGGTCGCGCGCGCGCGGCGCGCGGAATGGCACTGCATGTTGACCGCCACCGGGTTCATCGTGATGTGGGTCGCGGCGAGCTCGATATGCACCGCGAACGAGGTCGCATCGCCCCCCAGCCCCTGTGGGCCGACGCCCAGCTGGTTCACCGCTGCGGTCAACTGCTCTTCCAGCTTCGCGCCTTCCGCATCGCTGCAACGGGTGCCAAGCGCACGCGTCGCGGCCACCTTGGACAGGTGCACGCACAGGTCGCCGGTGCCGCCGACACCGACGCCGACGATGGTCGGCGGACAGGTCTTGCCGCCGGCATTGAGCACGCAATCGATCACGAATGTCTTGATCGCGTCAATGCCGTCGGCCGGGATGGCCATGTGCAGGAAGGTGTTGTTCTCGGAACCGCTGCCCTTCGGGATCATCTCGATCGACAGCCGGTCGCTCGCATCGACGAAGTCGATGTTGATCACCGGCACCAGCGGTCCGCAAGAGGTCTGTTCGTTCTTCCGGGTCACCGGATGCACGACCGAGGAGCGCAGCGGATACTCGGTGGTGGCCCGTTCGCAGCCCTTGCGGATCGCCTGCTTCAGCGCGAACCCGTCGAGTTGCACGTTGCGCCCGATCTCGACGTTGTAGATCGGCAGGCCGGTGTCCTGACACAGCAGGTTGTCGGTGGATTCGGCGACGGTGATGTTGCGGATCATCGTCGCCAGCACCGACTGCCCGGTGGCGTTCGTCTCGCGCTTCACCAGACCGGTGAAGCCTTCCTTGATGTCCGGCGGAAGCACCTTGAGCGCCCGGATGTACAGCTCCTTGGCGGCGTCTTCCACCTGCTTGAGGTCGATCTGCATGCAGTTCCCGTACGCGCGTCGGTACGCGATGAGCCAGTACCCGGAGAGTCAGTGACCGGCGAATCAGTTCGCGGTGATCTTCCGCTCGCGGATGATCCGGCCCCAGCGGGTGATCTCCGAACCGATGTACTTGTTGAACTCCTCGGGACTGTTGCCGACAGCTTCCATCCCCAGGCCCATGACACGGTCGCGGAAGGCCGTGCCTGCCGTGACCTTCGCGATGTCACCCGCCATCCGGTTGACCAGTGGCGCAGGCGTGCCGGCCACCACCGCGACACCGAACCAGCCGAGATTCTCGAAGCCGGTGATGCCGGCTTCAGACACCGTCGGCACGTCGGGTAGCGACGGCGAGCGCTTCGGACCGGTGACCGCAAGCGCACGCAGCTTGCGATCACGGAGGAAGTTTATCGCCGCGCCGAGGTTCGGTGCCGCCCAGTCGATCTGACCGCCGATCAGGTCGGTGATCGCGACCACCTCACCCTTGTAGGGAACGTGAACGGAGTCCATCTTCGCGAAGAACTCGAAGCTCTCCGCCGCGAGGTGCACCTGACTGCCGATGCCGGCCGATCCGTAGCTCAGCTTGCCGGGAGCTGCGCGTACAGCGTTGACCAGGTCCATCAGTGTGTTGAACTTCGAGTTCGGCCCGACCGCGATCACCATCGGACCGCTCGCCACCAGCGACACGCCGATCAGGTCACGGCCCGGGTCATGGCTCATCTTGCGGTACATGTGCTGGTTGGCCGACAGCACGCTGCCAGATGCGAACAGCTGGGTATAGCCATCCGGGTTCGAACGGGCGACGATCTCGCTGGCGATCGTGCCACCGGCGCCGGCGCGGTTCTCGACCAGCACGCTCTGGCCCCAGCGCTCGTTCAGCCCCTGCGACAGCAGGCGCGCGACGACGTCGGTTGCGCCACCGGCCACGAACGGCACGACCATGCGTACCGGCTTCACGGGAAAAGCCGGTGCCTGCGCCAGCGCCACGGTTGCACTGCCCAGCGCCATGGTCGCAGTCGCCGCTGCGACAATCTTCATTGTCAGTCGTTTCATCCTGTCCTCCTGGGGCACTTGCCGTTTCGGGGTCTTCCGCGCGCGAGATGATGACGCGTGTGCGGCCAAACCGCCAGCATCACGCGATCTCGGGCATATCCTCGGCACCCGCTCAGCCCTTTGCCCCCTTCAGCCCACGTTCAGGGCGAACAGCAGGCCGGCCCCGACGCTGACCGCCACCGACACCGCGAACAGCGATTTCTGCCAGTCGCGCCAAGGCAGGAACTCGAGTGCCAGCAGGCGCAGGCCACCGGCGAGGTGCGCAGCCAATGCGAGGACGAGTCCGAACTCGGCGACCTTCACCACCGGATTCGCCGTCCATTCGATGAAGCCGCCCAGCGCCGCTTCGCCGGAAAGCGCCTGTCCGAGCGCCCAGAAATGCAGCGGAATGAAGGCCGCCAGAAGCAGGCCGGACACCCGATGCACGATGAACGCCCACCAGGCGGGATGGTTGCGGTTGCGCCAGGCCTTGCCGCTCATGACAGGCCCGCCCCAGGCGCGTAGACCGCCCATACGGCCCTCAGGCCGAACAGCAGGAAGAACACGCCCACCGCCAGCATGGCAGCCTCCAGGCCGCGCCCGCGCCAGGAAAACGTCTCGGCCAGGATGTTGCGCAGCCCGATCGGCACATGGACCGCGACGCTGACCACGAACAGAGCATAGAACAGCATCCAGGGCGTGTTGCCTCGGGTGCGCGACAGGATCTCGCCGGCGGACAGGCCGCTGCGCACCGCGTAGATCATCGTCGCGAGGTGGACCAGCACGAAAAAACCGAGCAGCGCGGCCGATGCCCGCTGCAGAAACCACAACCAGGCCTGCGCGCGTGCGTTCAAAGCTCCCCCTTCAGCAGCGCCCGTGTGGTTACGCGCTTGAGCCCGGCGATCGCGGCGGTCAGCGGCAGGTGCTTGGGGCAACGTTCGGTGCAGGTCATGTGGGTGTGGCAGGCATGGCATCCGGCATCGCCGGCTACCGCCGCGAGACGCTCGCGCCGGGCTTCGTCGCGGGTGTCGTTGACCAGCGTCCAGGCCCGGTTCATCGCGGCCGGCCCGAGGTAGTCGGGCTTCCATTCGACGACATCGCAGGACGAATAGCACACGCCGCAGCCGATGCATTCGATGCCGATGTCGACCTGCTGCCGCTCCTTCGACAGCGGCGACACGACCGCGAACGCGTCCTTGCGCGTGAGGCTGCCGGTGAACTGGCCCTTGGCGCGCGCCCACTTGTCGAAGAACACGCTCATGTCGGTGGCCAGGTCACGGATCACCGGCAGGTTGCGCAGCGGCGCGATTTCGAGCGTGCCGTCCTGCGAAACCTTGTCGACATGGGTGCGGCAGGTCCAGCGCGCCTCGCCGTTGACCACCATCGCGCACGACCCGCACACGCCGACGCGGCAGGCGAAGCGGTAGGTCAGCGTCGGGTCGAGGTGACGCTGGATGTGCGTCACCACGTCGAGCACCGTCTGGCTCGGCGCGCGCGGCACTTCGAACACCTCGAACCGGCCCTCGCCGGAGGCGACGCCACCCGCGCCGCTGCTCCGCCATACCGAGACCCTGATCGTGCTGCCTGTGTTCGCTGAAGGAGTCGCCTGGTCCATCGCCGAGCTTCCTGGGTTACGTGAGTGGGCCTAGCGTACCGTGACCTGCACCGACTGCGCCGCATTGTTGCCCATGCCCGACGTGTTCCAGTCGGGCTGCAGCGGCTGCACCGAACCGTCAGCCGCATGCGCCCTGCATTGCAGCACGTGCTCGCCCGCCGTCGCTTCCCAGGTGCACGTCCATCCGCGCCAGGCGTAGCGGTGCTCCCCTGCGGGTGCCAGCCGGGCATCGCGCCACTGGCCGTCGACCGCGAACTCCACACGGGTCACCGGTGTGCCGCCACCCGCCCATGCGCGGCCACCCACTTCGACCGGGCCCGCCTCGACCAGCCGGCGCCGTGTGTACCAGTCGGGGATGCCCGGCGGCACCATCAGCGAACGCACGCGCAGGGTGGTCACCGGCACGCCCGGATCGCCGGCCGACTTCCGGTAGTGGTAGCCGACGGCCTGCTGGAAGCCGTCGAACGGGCGGTCGAGTACCTCGATGCGCGACAGCCACTTGACGCTGGCCATGCCATACCAGCCGGGCACGAGCAGTCGGCAAGGATGGCCATGCTGCGGCAGCAGCGGCAGGCCGTTCATCGCATGCACGACCAGCACGTCGTCGGACATCGCCTGTTCGAGCTTCAGGCTGCGTCCGTAATGATGTTCGATGCCACGGTCGAAGCCGCGGTCGAGCCCGAGGAAGGCCACCTCGCGCGCCAGCGGGGTCGGACCCGCCTGCTCGAGCAGGTAGCGCAACGGCGTGCCGGTCCACTCGGCGGTGCCGACCGCTTCGCCGATCCACGGCATGCTCGGATAGCGTGGGTTCATCCCGGCCCGGCCATTGCCCGCGCATTCCAGCGTCACCCGCAGCGTGCGCGCCGGCATCTGCTTCAGGTCAGCGAGGGAAAGGGAGAACTCGGTCTGTACGTGCCCGCCCAGGGCCAGCCGCCAGGCCTGCGCATCGACGTCGGGGATATCGAAGTGCGACAGCAGGTAATGCAAACCCTGCGGCGTCACGTCGTGGCGCAGCGCCTCGAGCGGCATGCCGGGATTACGGTTGGCAAGGGCGACTTCCTCGCGGGCGAAATCGCCCTCGACATGCGCTCGCGCGTCCGCGCCGGCAAACGGATTGCCGGGAACGTCCGGCAATCCGGCCGGACCACTGCCAGGCCTGCCGCCCGCGAGAGGGTCCGCGGGCGGCACCGCCGCGCCCAAATCAGGCGCTCTCGAACAGCCGGGTCAGCACGAACTCGCGGTGACCCAGCGCCTCGGCGGCGGTCAGCCGTCCGTTCGCGGTGCGGAACATGCACTCGAGCAAGGCATCGCCAGCCTGGTCGGGGTTCATCTCCTTGCGAAGAAGGCCGGACACGTCGACGTCGACATGCTCGCCCATCGTGCGCACGGTCTTCGGGTTCGCGCAGATCTTGATGACCGGCAGGATCGGGTTGCCGATCACGTTGCCCTGCCCGGTCGGGAAGAAATGCACGGTGTAGCCCGAGGCGGCGCACAGCGTGACCATCTCGGCCGCAGCCGAAGACGAATCCATGAACCACAGGCCCGGATGGGTCGGCGCTTCAGCCTTGTCGATCACGCCGTCGACCAGGCACTTGCGGCCGATCTTCTGGATGTTGCCCAACGCCTTTTCCTCGATGGTGGTCAGGCCACCTGCGATGTTGCCCTTGGTCGGCTGCGACTCGGACAGGTCGTCGGTCTTCCAGCGGTTGATCATGTCCTGGTAGCGGTTGAACATGAACATGAACTTCTCGCGCACTTCCGGCGTGCGGCAGCGTTCGGCCACCAGCATCTCGCCACCGGTGATCTCGGAGGTCTCGCCGAACACCAGCGTGGTGCCGTGCGGGTAGAGCTTGTCGAATGCGTTGCCGACCGTCGGGTTCGCGCCACAGCCCGAGGTGGTATCGGACTCGCCGCACTTGGTCGACACCCAGAGGTCGCTCAGCGGCCGCTCTTCGCGTCGCTTTTCAGATGCCCACTGCACGTACTCGCGCGCGACCTTCGACGCACGATGGATGGTCTCGTGGTCGCCATGGCCTTCGATGCCGAAACCGGTCACCGGCTTGCCGGTGGCGGCGATGCCGTCGACGATGCGCTTGGTCCAGCCATCCTCGATGCCGATCACCACCACGGCCGCGACGTTCGGGTTCGACCCGGTGCCGATCAGCGTGCGGAAGTGAAGGTCGAGGTCGGCGCCGAACTGCAGGCGTCCGTATGGATGCGGCAGCGCCATCGCGCCCTTGATGTTGTGAGCGACCGCTTCGGCCGCGGCGTTCGACAGATCGTCGACCGGAAGGATGATCACGTGGTTGCGAACGCCGATGCGGCCGTTCTCACGCTTGAAGCCCCAGAAGGTGGCCTTGCTCAGATCCATGTCGGAATTCCTCTAATCGGGTGGGGTCGGCTACCAGCTTTGGCTACCAGCGCTTGGTCTTGATGTTGTGCACATGGGCATGCTCGCCACGCGCGATCGGCGCGACCACCTTGCCGATATCCACGCCGTACTTGATCACGGTGTCGCCCGGCTTGTAGTCGGTCAGCGAAACCTTGTGCCCGATCGGGATGTCGCTCTTCGCGACCACCTTGATCTCGGTGTCCTGTTCCATGATCCAGCCGGTCAGCTCGGCTCCGGACTTGACGCCTTCGACGACCACGACACCGACGCCGTCACCGTCTTCGTGCACCACGAAGTGAATCATCGTTCCTCCTGGGGGATTTCAGGGTCGACCCGGGCATCGGCCGGCCGCGATCGGCCGTCGGCGACAGGGGCCGGAAGGACGAGGATCATATTGAACCGTCGGCAGCGAGTCAAACAACTCATCTATATGAATCCGTTCCAAACGGCATGCGCCTGGAATAGACTCGCAATGCCATGAGCAACGAACGCCAGACTTCCGCCGCGGTGCGCCGCGCGCCCCCGGCACGAGCGGTCGCCACGCCGGGCGACGGATCCGCCATCGCATCCGCGCTGCCGGCCGGCGGCGCGTCGGGCATCCCGCTCTACCGCGAACTGCAGCGACGGCTGACGCGCGCGCTGTCCGAGGGCACCTGGAAGCCGGGCGAGGCGCTGCCGTCGGAGTCACGGCTGGCGCAGCAGTACGGCGTGTCGATCGGGACAGTGCGCAAGGCGATCGACGAACTGGTATCGGGCCGGATCCTCGTCAGGCAGCAGGGCCGCGGCACTTTCGTGGCCACGCATACGGCAGACCGCCTGCTGTTCCATTTCTTCCATGTCGTGCCGCGCGCCGAAGGCACCGGTCGCCCGCCCGGCACGGCGCGCGAGATGCCGCGTCCGGTCCTGCGCAGCTTCCGCCGGGCCGCCGCGAGCACCACCGTCGCCCGGGAACTCGGCATCGAGAGCGGAGCACCGGTGCTGCGCATCGACAACCTGCTGCTGCTCGGCGGGCGGGCGGTCATCGTCGACGAGATATCGATCTCCGCGCCGCTGTTCCCCGACCTCGACCGGCAACGCTTCGAAGGACGTCCCGGCACGATCTACGGCCTGTACCAGGCCGACTACGGCATCAATGTCGTGCGCAGCACCGAGCGGCTGTCGGCCGTCGCATGCCCGACCGCGATCGCGAAGGTGCTCGACCTGCGCGCCGGGCAGCCGGTGCTGAACATCCGCAGGATCGCCTATACCTACGCCGACCGTCCGGTGGAATCGCGCGTGTCATGGGTCGACACGCGCGAGCATGAATACCTGTCCGACCTCTGGAAGAGCGACCCCGACCACGACCGCTGAACGCGCACGGGACTGCCCCTCGCCCCGGTACGCGGCACCGGTCGCCTACAGCGCGTCTTCCGTCTCGACCACGACACGGCGCAGCTTGCGCGCCTCGCCGGCGTCGAAATCGGTGCGCGCATGGTTCACGCAGCGGTTGTCCCAGATCACGACGTCGCCCGGGGTCCACCGGTGCGCGTAGACGAACTGCGGCTGCTCCTGATGGTCGAACAACCATTCAAGCAGCTCGGCACTTTCGGCGCGTGCCATGCCGACGATATAGGCAGTCATCAGTCGGTTCACGTAAAGCGCCTTGCGGCCGGTCGCGGGGTGCGTGATCACCATCGGGTGGGCGGCGGTCAGTGCGTTGGCCGACGGCTCGATCCGCGTCAGCATGACCGCATTCTGCGAGTAGTAGCCAGGCTCGTAGGCATGCACCGCCTGCAGGCCCTCGATTCGCCGCTTCACGTCCTCGGGCAACGCATCGTATGCCTTGTACTGGTTCGCGAAGCAGGTGTCGCCGCCTTTCGACGGAATGTCGATCCCGTAGAGCATGGTGCACAGGCAGGGATGTTCGACGTAGCAGCGGTCGGAGTGGAAGTACATCTCGCCGTCGGGCAGTGCGCCGACGAACTTGCCGTCTTCCTTTTCGTTGGTGACGTACATGACCGCGGGGTGGCTCTTCTGCAGCGACGCGTATCTTCCGAGGGTGGCGGCGAGCGTTCCGAAGCATTCGCCGAATCGCACCTGCTGCTCCTCTTCGAGCGACTGCCCCGGCACCAGCAGCACGCAGTTCTCGTAGAGCAGCTGGCGCACCGCGCGCAACGCCTCGCGCGGCATCGGCTTCGACAGGTCGAGGCCCCGGACTTCCGCCCCCAGAGCCGGCGACAGAGGACGCATGCTGAAGCCGGGGTAGGACTGCAGGACTTCTGCGGCGGGCGTCGAGGCGGTATCCATCGCGGTTCTCCGAGCGCGGTTGAAGAAGTCGGCCAGCAGGCCGAAGAAGCATTGTAGCGCCCGGCTGCGATCCGTAACGACTGAAACACCTGCTCACAAATCGATCGGGCGCCAGCGGCGGAAACGGGCGTATCCGTGCGTAAACTGCCCTACCGTTCGATGCCGGAGACTCCGGATCCACCCGATGCCCTTGACGTCAACCGCCCAGCCCGGAACAACCACGCGCGCGCCATCCTTCTTCGGACGGTCGTGTATGGCCCTGCTGATGCTGCTGGGCCTGCCGGGCCTGCCGGACGCGACCCGACTGGCAAGCGCTGCAGCACCGCCCGCCCCCGCGCTGACCGAGCAGCAAGCGATCTGGCGCGCGGCTTCGCGCCTGGGCTACTGGCCGTCGGAGCAGCAGGTCGCGGTCATGCGGGCGCATCCCGGCGGCCCGCGCGGCTGGGCGCTGGACGAAGTCGACCGCGCGTTCGAGGCGAGCCTGCAACCGGCCCGCATACCCGAGCAGCTGTCGCAGGTGACCGCGCCCTTGCCCGACGTGTTCGCAGAGGTACGGCGCGAGCGCGAGGCGCGGCAGCGCGCGAACAATGCAGCGGCCGCAGGCGCCGCCGAAGCGGGCAGGCCGTTTGCTGCGGCACCGCCTGCGCCACAGACACCGGCTGCGTCACGGGAACCGGCTGCACAGCCGCCGTCGTTCGTGCGCACCAGCGCACAACAGGCTGCCGCGTGGCGGATACTGAGCTGCTCCGATCCGGCGGTCGAGAATCCCCTGCTGTCGCGATTGACCGAGTTCTGGTTCAACCACCTGAACGTGTTCGTCGGACGGGCTACCGTGCGTCCGTTCACCGGCCATTACGCGGTCCACGCGATACGTCCGAACGTGCTCGGCCGCTTCGAGGATCTGCTGCTGGCGAGCGCGCGCCATCCCGCGATGCTGTTCTACCTCGACCAGAACCAGAACGTGGCCGACGGTACGCCAGGGCCGCGTGGCACCGTGCGCGGGTTGAACGAGAACTACGCGCGCGAACTGTTGGAGCTGCACACACTCGGGGTCGATGGTGGCTACACCCAGCAGGACGTACGCGAACTGGCGCGCGTGCTCACCGGCTGGACCGTCGATCCGGGCGCGCCCTCCGGTTTCCGCTTCGCACCCCGCCTGCACGACGGCGGCGAGAAGACGGTGCTCGGCCGGCGCTTCGGCGGCCCGGGTTCCGCCCAGGGCGAGCGCGAAGGCGTCGAGGCGATCGCACTGCTCGCATCGCGCCCGGCCACCGCGCGCAGGATCGCGCTGCGCCTGGCCCGGTTCTTCGTGGCAGACGAGCCGCCGCGCGCGCTGGTCGACCGGCTGGCCGCGGCCTACCTGGCGGGCAACGGTGACCTGCGGGGGGTGATGCGCCAGCTGGTGGCATCGCCCGAGTTCTGGGACCCCGCGAACGAACTGTTCAAGACGCCTTACGATTTTGCCTGCTCCGCACTGGGCGCATCTGCCCGGACCGCCGCAGCCGGCAATGCCGCAGCCGCGCCCGCCATCGGGCTCGCGCTCGGCTTCCTCGCAGCCGCCGGCCAGCCAGTGAATGGATGGCAGACGCCGGACGGCTACGGCACCGACGCCGCGACCTGGCTGTCACCGGAGTCGCTCACGCGCCGCGCCGATCTTGCCGCCGCCCTGGCACGCGGTATGGGCGAACCGGAGCAGTTGCTCGGCTTCTACGACGAACGCACGCGCGAGCGCATCCGGAAGGTACCGGCCGCGTCGCGGGCCGCGCTGGCGCTGGCCGCACCCGATTTCATGCGCAAATGAACGCGACCGACGACACGCTGGTTGCCGACGGTCACGCACCTGATCGCCGACGGCTGCTCGGCGGGCTGCTCGCCGGCGCAGGTCTCGCCGCCGCACCCCGGGCATTCGCGCAGACGGCACCGGCGCTGGAGCGTGGCCGGCTGGTCGTCGTGTTCCTGCGCGGCGCATACGACGGGTTGTCCGCACTGGTGCCATGGTCCGACCCGGATTACGCGAAACTGCGTCCGACCATCGCAGTCGCGGCGCCCGACGGCACCGCGTCGACCGCGATCGAGCTGGACCGGCGCTTCGCGCTGCACCCTGCGCTGGCGCCACTGCTGCCGATGTGGAACGACGGATCACTGGCGGTAATCCCGGCCGCCGGATCGCCGAACCGGACACGTTCGCATTTCGAAGCCCAGTACCACTGGGAGACCGGCCTGCCTGGCCAGTCGAGCGGCTCGCCCGGCTGGCTCAACCGGCTGGCGGCGATCGATCCGGCGCGCTCGGGGGCACCGCGGCTGATCGGCGTTGGTGAAGCCAACCCGCATATCCTGTCCGGACCGATGCGGGCACGCCTGATCCCGCGCGGACAGGCCGCGGCGCGCGCCGGCGTGATCGGCAACGACGGTACGCGCGACGCGCTGCTCGACCTGTACTCCGGCGACGACCGGCTATCGCGCGCGTTCCGCCAGGGCGTCGAGAGCCGCCTGATGACGTCGAAGGAACTCGCGACCGAGATGGCTGCCGCCGACAACGGGGCGGCCAGCCCGGCAGGCCTTGCCCGTGACGCGCAGCAGCTGGCTGCGCTGATGCGCGCCGATGCCGCACTGCGCATCGGCTTCCTGTCCGCCGGTGGCTGGGACACCCATGTGAACCAGGGCGCCGCCACCGGACTGCTGGCGACGCGTCTTGCCAATCTCGCGACTGCGCTGGTCCAGCTGCGGAACAACTTCGACCGTCCGGGCGACCTGGTGCTGGTGTTCAGCGAGTTCGGCCGCACCAGCGCCGAGAACGGCTCGCGCGGAACCGACCATGGCCGCGGCAATGCGCTGTGGATGATCGGGCGCGAGGTGGCCGGCGGGCGGGTGCACGGCCAGTGGGAAGGGCTGGCACCGGGGAGCCTGAACGAGGGTCGGGACCTGCCCGTCCTGCACGACTTCCGGGCAGTGATTGCACAACCGCTCGCGCGCATCTTCCGGCTGCCGGAGAACAGGCTCGCCGATCTGTTCCCCGGCGCTGCCTGGGATGCCTCGCTCGACGGGATTGTCCGCCGCGGCTGAGCGTCAGCGCGGCCGCATCCTGCCGCGCTAGCGGCGCGAGAAGACAGGCGCTGGCAGGCGTTCGATCATCACGTTCACGCACGACGGCCGTGCGGAGGCCACGGCACGCGCGAGCGCCTCCGGCATCACCCCACCGTCGGTCACCCATTCGCCGTGCCCGCCGAACGCTGCAGCGACCTGATCGTAGCGCGTGGCCAGCAGTTCGCAACCGAGCGCGCGCTCGCGCCCGTACTCGCGCAACTGGATCTGGTGCTCGGCATTCCAGCACTGGTCGTTGCCGACCACCGACACGAACGGCGCGCCCTCCCGCACCGCGGTATCGAACTCGGCGGGATGAAAACCGAAGGTGCCGTCGCCGAGCACCGCCACCACCGGTGCATCGGGCACGGCGAGTCGGGCGGCGAGCGCGAACGGCAGCGATGAGCCGATAGATCCGGCCACGCCGTTGATCACGCGGTTCGGCGCCTTCAGGCAGGCCTGCGCCCATTGCCCGATCTCGCCGCCGTCGGCGACCAGCACCGCATCGGGATGCGCATCGAGCAGCGGCTGGATCGCCCGGCACATTTCGACCGGATGCAGCATCCCCGGAGTGCCGGCAACCACGGTCGCCCAGGATGCCGGGCGCCAGTCGATCGCCTTGCGGACTTCGGCGTACCAGCCGCCCGCGGCCGGGGCGGCGCCCGCCGCGGCCGCGGTGAGCGCCTCGAGCGCGGACGCGGCATCCGCGAGCGCCGACATCACCACCCGCTGCGGGCCAAGCGCTCGCTGCGCGCGCTCGATCAGCACCGGCTCCGGATCGATCACGATGACCGGCACGCCCTTCGGGATCGCCGCGCCGAGCTTCAGCGTGAAGTCGACCGGCTTGCCGACCAGCACGACGAGGTCGGCGCTGGCCAGCACCTCGGAGAATGCACCGAGGCTGGGATCGTTCACCCCGCGCGGACTCTCCATCCCGACCACGGGTACGCCAGCCGCCCGCTCAAGGGCAGCGGCGCGGGCGCGCCCCGGACGGGTCATCGATGCCGGACCGGTGATCACCAGCGGGCGCGCAGCCGCGCGCAGGGCAGCGATCACCTGGCCGGCGGCGAGCGCGGACAGCGGCAGCGGCGATGCATCGAACGCGCCGGCGTCCGGCAGCGCTGCTGCCGGATCCGCGCAGGCATCCTCGAGCACGTCCGACGGCAGGGACAGGTAGACCGGCCCGGGCCGGCCGCTGCGCGCCACGCCGACCGCCTGCGCGAACTCGCGCCCGACCGCCTGCGGCGAGCTCGCGCAGGTCGACTGCTTGACCAGCGGTGCGGCGAGCGCCACCTGGTCCATCTCCTGGAAGGCACCGCGGCCGAGTTGCCCGAGCGGTGCCTGCCCGGACAGCAGGACCACGGGCGATTCAGACGCGCCAGCGGTATACAGCGCGGACACGCCGTTGGCATGACCCGGGCCTCCGGTCAGCAGGGCCACGCCGACCTCACCCGTGAGGCGTGCCCAGGCATCCGCCATGTGTACCGCTGCGCCTTCGTGGCGTACGTGGACGACCGGAATGTCCACGTCGAGCAGCGCGTCGTAGAGGGCCATGATGTGGTTGCCCGACAGCGAGAACACGCGGCGTACCCCGGCGCGAGCAAGGCTCGCCGCAAGCACGTCCGCTCCACGCGACCCCCTGGCCTGTACCATCGGTGCTGCTCCTGTTCGTGTACGGCGCGCCGCTCTTGCAGCACCGCCGTGTTCAACCCTGCGGGATCATAGCAATCACGGTCGCCGCATCGGCACCGGACCTGCCACTTCGCGGATGCGTGCCGCACCGGCCGCCTCGCCGGCGTCGGCGAACAGGTCGGCGAGCGCATGTACCCGCGCGAGGAGCGCCGGCTGCAGTGCCGCCGTGCGCGGACCGGCAAACATCGCGAGCACGCCCTGCAGCGCATCGTCGAGCAGCGCCGCGCGCGCCTGCACCTCCGCGCCGGCGATCCGGAACTCATCGACGTCCTCGCCTGGCCGCGGTGTCAGTCCCCGCCGGAAGTCCGCGGCCAGCGCATGCAAACGTCGCGCAGCGGCGGCCTCGCCCAGCAGGCGCCGCAGGTCGGCCGCATGCAGCGTCGGATCGAAGGCTTCTCGGTCGAGGAACAAGCGCGCCGCAGTACCACCAAGCCCGGCCTCCCGCAGCAGCCAGACCAGTTGCAGCCTTGCACTCGCGCGCAGGTCGGGCTCCGGCGCATGCAGCGAGAGCTGCGCGAACAGCACTCGTGCGGCAAGCGGGTCGCGGCCGACCAACCGCGCCGCCGCATCGGACCAGCCGAACGTGTCGCCGACCAGCAACTGCTCGCGATTGGCGACTGCGGGCGCCGCAGACAGGTAGTCGCGCCAGAGCATGCGCGCGGCCTCGGCCGCACCGGCGGCCATCGGATCCGCATCGAGCGCGCGCTCGGACGCCCCGACCAGCCCGAGGACATCCCCGTTCGCCTGGCAGGCGCTGCGCAGAAGTAGCCATTCACGCGCGGCAGCCGCCCCGACGCCGGCCATGGCTGGTCGCTGCACGGCGGCACGCGCCCGGACGGTGGCCGTCGGCGGCGGCAGCAGGCCGAGCCGTATCTGCACCGCGATACGCACGGCATCGTTATCCGGCAGCAGCGGCAGCAGTGGCAGCGCCTCGGCAGCCATGCCGTGCGCCGCCATCAGCGCCACGAACCGTGCGCTCACGGCCGGCGCGGGCGAAGGCTGGTCCTGGCGATAACGCAGGATCGACCGGTAGCCGGACGAAGCATCGCCCCCATCGAAAAGGCTTTCGATCACCACGACCTGGGCACGCCGGACCTCGTCGGCCGGCGGGCTCGTGGACCAGATCACGCGCGCAGCCAGCGCGCGCGCGCGCGCTGCGGCGAGCGCGCCATCGGGCATCGGCGTCGAACCCTTGCCGGTAGCAGGGCCGGCGGCAGTCGCAGGGGCTGCCGCGTCGACGAGCCGCAACGCCGACTCCGCGCCTGCCAGCCAGGCTGCACGCAGGAACGGCGCTGGCAGCGTCGACGAGGCCGGCAGCGACTCGGCGCGCCCGGTGAGGTCCTGCCACCGTCCAAGCCCGGCCAGCGCCGACAGCCTGAGCGCCTCCCAGTCGGCCCAGCGCGGCGACTGGGCATGCTGTGACCGCTCGATCCGAAGCAGCGCGAGTGCGGGGGTGCCGGCGGCGAGCAGTCGCCGGGCAGCCGACAGGGCGTCCGGAGCGTCCGGAGCGTCCCGGACCGGTTCCTGTGCCACGGACGAAGAGACACAGACGGCGGCCGCGATCAGTGCCGCGGCGGCCGTCCGTACAACCTTGCGGGCGAGGTACAGCACGCGATACGCCGTCACCCGCCCGTGCCGCGGATCAGGCAGTCTCGCCGCCTTCGACAGGGGCAGGGGCTGCTGCTGCAGCTGCAGCCTTCGGCACGCGAGCGACCAGCTTTTCGCGGATCCGCGCCGACTTGCCGGAACGATCGCGCAGGTAGTAGAGCTTGGCGCGGCGCACGTCGCCACGGCGCTTCACTTCGATCTTCGCGATGGTCGGCGAGTAGGTCTGGAACGTACGCTCCACGCCTTCGCCAGACGACACCTTGCGCACGATGAACGACGAGTTCAGGCCACGGTTGCGCTTGGCGATCACCACGCCCTCGTATGCCTGAACGCGCTTGCGCTCGCCCTCGACCACGTTGACGCTGACGATCACGGTATCGCCGGGGGCGAAGGCCGGGATGTTCTTGCCCAGGCGGGCGATTTCTTCCTGTTCGAGCTGCTGGATCAGATCCATTGTTTTTCTCCTGGCGGCAGGCAGAGGTTCGGGCATCAGGGGATGCCAACATGCACGGCCGGTTGATCAATCACCCCACGCGTTCGCGCGGGACTTTCAGGTCGACGCCGGCATGCTCGCGACGATACTCGTCGAGCAACCGGGTCTCGCTTTCGTTGAGGCGGCGCCGCTCGATCAGGTCGGGGCGGCGCTGCCAGGTTCGTCCGAGGGACTGCTTCAGGCGCCAGCGCGAGATCGCGGCATGGTCGCCCGACAGCAGCACCGAAGGCACGGGAATGCCTTCGTAGACTTCAGGGCGGGTGTAGTGCGGGCAGTCGAGCAGCCCGTCGACGAACGATTCCTGGCGCGCCGAATCGGCATCGCCCAGGCTCCCGGGCAGTTGCCGGATCACCCCGTCCATCAGCATCATCATCGGCAGTTCACCGCCGGAGACGACGAAATCGCCGATCGACACCTCGTCGTCGACCAGCCGCTCGATCACCCGTTCATCGACGCCTTCGTAACGGCCGCCGAACATCACGAGCCCGGCTTCGCCGGACAGCTCCATCACCTTGCGATGGGTGAGCGGCGTGCCCTGCGGCGTCAGGTGGATCACCCGCGAGCGCCGCACGCCGGTGCTGCGCTGGCGATCGCGCGCGGCTTCCAGCGCCGCTTCGAGGGGTGCTGCCATCATCACCATGCCCGGACCACCGCCGTAAGGGCGATCGTCGATCGTGCGGTAGTTGTCGTGCGCGAAGTCGCGCGGATTCCAGCAGATCAACTGGTAGCGGCGTTCCTCGCGCGCGCGCCGGGTGATGCCCGATTCAGTCAGGGCATCGAACATGTCCGGGAACAGCGTGATCGCATCGAGTTGCAGCATTGGACTCAGACCGGTTCTTCCCAATCAACCACGACCCGCTTGTTCGCGAGGTCGACCTCACCGACATGCCGTTCCACGAACGGCACCAGTACCTGCAATGGCTTGCCCGCGGCCGTTCGGCCCGGGGTATCGATCACCAGCACGTCATGCGCACCCGCCTCGAGCAGGCCGCTGACCACACCGAACTTCGTTCCGGCCGGGTCGACCGCGTCGAGCCCGATCAGGTCTTCCCAGTAGAATTCATCTTCTTCCGGCGGCGGCAGGTCATCGCGCAACAGCCCGATCTCGATGCCATTGGCCAGCGCCGCCTGGTCACGATCGCCGATCCCGTCCAGTTGCGCGATCAACCCGCTGCCGTGTCCCTGCGCCTCGAGCACGTCCACTTCGCGCCACTGTGCATGCGCCAGCCCCACACCGGCGGCACCCGGCCTCGATGCCACGCCGCTCGCCGGCGCACGACGAATCCACCAACGCTCGTGATCCAGCAGCGTGTCGGGGTCGCTCGAGTACGTCTGGATGCGAACCCAACCCTGCACGCCGAATGGGGCACCGACGCGCCCCATCACCACCCATCGTTCCGGCGCAGCAGCGGCCGAAGTGTCCGGGATGGTCGGCTCAGCTGGCGGCCGGCGCTGCGGCACTGGCTGCGCTGACGGCCGGAAGGGCACGGAACTTCTTCGTCAGGCGAACGACGGTGTCCGAAGGCTGTGCGCCGTGCGACGTCCAGTGTTCGAAACGGTCGAGTGCGACGCGCAGGCCCTCTTCCTTTTCGGAGGCCTTCGGGTTGTAGAACCCGATGCGCTCGATGAACTTGCCATCGCGCGGACGACGCGAGTCGGCGACGACGATGTTGTAAAACGGGCGGTTCTTCGAACCACCGCGCGAAAGACGGATGACTACCATGGTGACTTGGCCTTCGAAAGTGAAAAATGGGACTTTCAGGGCCGGAACCCTCATGCCGGGATCCCGCTGAAAAGCCATACAGAATAGCGGATGCGTGGGCGGAATGCAAAGGCGCGCAGTTGTTGCGGACGGCCCGCAGGGCCGTACCATGGGCGAGATGAAACCCGAATACGATCTTTGCGTGATCGGCGGCGGTGCCGCCGGCCTGGTGGTGGCAGCCGGTGGCGCCGGCCTTGGCGCGAAAGTACTGCTTGTCGAGAAGCATCGCCTCGGCGGTGACTGCCTCTACTACGGGTGCGTACCGAGCAAGGCCCTGCTGAAGAGCGCAAAGGTATTCCACCAGCGCCAGGCCGCCGCCCGGTACGGCCTGCCGGCGCCCGCCGCCAGCGGCCCGGCCAGCATCCCCGAGGTGATGCGCCGGGTACAGCAGGTGATCGCCGGCATCGAACCGCACGACAGCCCGGAGCGGTTCCGTTCGCTGGGCGTAGAGGTGCTGCTCGAAGCCGGCACGTTCACCGACCCGCGCACCTTCGAGGCCGGCGGACGGAAGATCACCGCCCGCAGGTTCGTGCTGGCCACCGGGTCGCGGCCGGTGCTGCCGTCGATCCTCGGGCTCGACCGAGTGCCCTGCCTCACCAACGAAACCGTGTTCTCGCTGGATGAAGACGTGCCATCGCTGGTGGTGATCGGTGCCGGGCCGATCGGCTGCGAACTCGCGCAGGCGTTCGTCCGGCTCGGCACCCGGGTCACCGTCATCGCCCGCGAGCCACGGGTGCTGATGCGCGAGGATGCCGACGCGGCGGCCGTGGTGCAGGCATCGCTGGCACGAGACGGCGTCGCGTTCGAACTCGGCGCGACCCCGGTCGAGGTATCGGGCAGCGCGGGCCGGATCGTCACCCGCTTCGAACGGGCCGACGGCACCAGTGGCAGCCTCGAGTCGACGCACCTGCTGGTCGCGGCCGGACGCGCGGTCAACACCGAAGGACTCGGCCTGGCCGAAGCTGGCGTGGAAGTCATCGACGGGCGCATCACGAACGACGACAGTCTGCGCACCACGAACCGCGACATCTACGTCGCAGGCGACGCGGCCGGACGGCAGCAGTTCACCCATGTCGCCGAGCACCATGCGGGCATCGTGCTGCGCAATGCGCTGTTCCACCTGCCGGCGAAGGTCGAGTCGCGCGTGGTGCCCTGGTGCACGTTCACGGAACCCGAGATCGCCCGCGTCGGCCTGTCCGAGGCCGAGGCAACCGCCGAGGGCGTGGCCTTCGAGCGCTACCGGTTCGATTTCGCGGACCTCGACCGCGCACGTGCCGAAGGCGAGACCGACGGCTTCGCGCGCATCCTCACCGACCGCAAGGGCCGCCTGCTCGGCGCAACCCTGGTCGGCGCCCACGCCGGCGAGGCGATCGCGGAATACGCGCTGGCGATGGCGAAGAAGATGAAAGCGTCCGACATCTCGGGCGTGATCCATGTCTACCCGACGTTCACGCAGATCAACCGCCGGGTGGCCGACCAGCGGCTCAAGGCGTCGCTGACGCCGACCGCGAAACGCTGGATACGCCGGCTGTTCGGACTGCGCGGGCCGCGATGAAGCGCGGCGATGCCTGGCTCAAGGTGCTGCTGCTGGCGCTGTTCGCCGGGGGTATCGGTGCGTTCTTCGCGCTGGAAGGGCCGCAGTACCTGTCGCTGGACACCATCAAGGACAACCGCGACCAGCTGCTGGCGCTGACCCAGCGGCACTACCTGGCAGCCGTGCTCGTCGCGTTCACCGTCTACGTGGCGGCGACTGCGCTCAGCCTGCCCGGCGGGGTGCTGCTGTCGCTGACGGTCGGGATGCTGTTCGGCCGCTGGGTGGGCGCAGCGATCATCGTCGTCGCCGCGACCGTGGGCGCGACCTGCGCCTTCCTGGCGGCGCGCCACCTGTTCGCCGGGTTTGCGCGGCGCAAGCTGGGACTCGACGCGGCGCACCTGAAAACCCCGCTCCCGCGGGAGCCGACCGTCGACGGAGAGCCCACGACACCAGGCCTGGCGGCACGGATCAACCAGGGTTTCAGCGACAATGCACTGAATTACCTGCTGTTCCTCAGGCTGGTGCCGCTGTTTCCGTTCTGGCTGGTCAACCTGGCACCGGCGTTCACCAACGTGAGCGTGCGCACCTTCGTCGCTGCGACCGCGATCGGCATACTGCCCGGGGTGTTCGTGTTCGCCAACCTGGGCCAGTCGATCGGGCGCATCGAATCGACGTCCGAGCTCGTGTCGCCAGTCACGCTCGGCGCCTTTGCACTGCTCGGCCTGTTCGCGCTGGTCCCGGTGCTGATCCGCAAGCTGCGCGGCCGTACGATCAACGACGTGGCCACCTGACACTTCTGCCCGCAGGAACCGAACGATGCATCCGACATTGCCCCGCCTCGAACCCGTGGACTTCCCGGCGCTGAAGCGCGGCGTGCCCGACACGCTGCAGGTCAACCTGGGCTATCTGTGCAACCAGCAGTGCCTGCACTGCCATGTCGCGGCCAGCCCCAGCCGCACCGAATTGATGACCCGCGAGACCGTCGACCAGGTCATCGCTTTCCTCGACGCATGCGCGATCTCGACGCTCGACCTGACCGGCGGTGCGCCCGAGATGAATCCGCACTTCCGCGAGCTGGTGTGCGCCGCACGCGAACGCGGTCTACGGGTGATCGACCGCTGCAACCTGACGATCCTGCTCGAGCCGGGATACGAAGACCTGGCAGACTTCCTCGCCGCACAGTCGGTCGAGATCACCGCGTCCCTGCCCTGCTACCTGGAGGACAACGTCGACCAGCAGCGCGGCAGGGGCGTGCATGCGCGCAGCATCGAGGCACTGCGCCGGCTGAACGCCCTCGGCTACGGCCGAAGGAACAGCGGCCGGGTGCTCAACCTGGTCTACAACCCGCTCGGACCCTCGCTGCCGCCGGCACAGGGCCCGCTCGAGGCTGCCTACAAGGACGAGCTCGCCGCCCGCTACGGCATCGTGTTCAACCGGCTGTATGCACTGACCAACATGCCGATCCAGCGCTTCGGCAGCACGCTGATTTCCAAGGGCACCTTCGACGGGTACCTCGACCTGCTGCGCTCGGCGCACCGCCCCGAGAACCTCGAGGGCGTGATGTGCCGCACGCTGATCAGCGTCGACTGGCAGGGATACGTCTACGACTGCGACTTCAACCAGATGCTGGGCCTCGGAATGCCGCTCGCTCAGCCGACCCGGACCAGCCAGCGCGCGCACCTGTCCGATCTGGTCGGCCGCGACCTGGTCGGGCTGCCGATCGAGGTGCGCAACCATTGCTATGGCTGCACGGCGGGGCAGGGGTCGAGTTGTGGTGGGTCGCTGGCGTCGACGTCGGCCATGGCCGTCGTGGCCGTGAAACCTGCGGTCGCGGGCTGAGCACTGCACGCGATGGGTGTCCCCGCGCTGTCGATCGTGATGCCGGTGCTCGATGAAGGCGAGCGCATCGCCGCCGCGATCGATGCCCTTGCACCCCTGGTCGCACGCGACGGGGAACTGATCGTGGTCGACGGCGGCAGTCGCGATGGTACGGCCGATCGCGCCCGCGCCCGCGGCGCAAGGGTGATCGATGCACCGCGCTCGCGCGCCGCACAGATGAATGCCGGCGCGACCGCCGCGCGCGGCGGCTCGCTGCTGTTCCTGCATGTCGATACCCGCCTGCCCGACGGTGCCGACAGCCTGATCGCGCAGGCGCTGCGCACGCGCCCATGGGGCCGTTTCGACGTGCAGATCGAAGGCCGTCACCCCATGCTGCGCATGGTCGCGGCGATGATGAACCTGCGTTCGCGCATCACCGGCATCGCCACCGGCGATCAGGCGATGTTCATGTCGCGCGCCGCGTTCGAACAGGCCGGGGGCTTCCCGGCCCAGCCCCTGATGGAGGACATCGAACTGTCGACACGACTGCGCCGGATCGGCCGGCCCGCCTGCCTGGCAGCTTGCGTCGTCACCTCCGGCAGGCGCTGGGAGCGCGACGGCGCCTGGCGCACCATCCTGCTCATGTGGCGGCTGCGCTTCGCATACTGGCGCGGCGCACCGCCGGCCGATCTGCACCGGCGCTACTACGGGCCGTGACGATGACACGGGTGCTGCAGGTGTTCGCACGCGCGCCGGTCCCCGGCCAATGCAAGACCCGCCTCGCGCCGGTGCTCGGCAAGGTGGGTGCTTCCGGACTGCATGCACGGCTGGTGCTGCGGCTGCTTGGCCTGGTAACCGAGGCCCTGCCCCGGCTGGGCAACCCCAGCGTCGAACTCTGGTGCGCGCCGGATACGGCACACCCGTTCTTCGACCTGTGTGCACGCGACCATCCGCTGCGACTGCGCGTACAGCAGGGCGACGACCTCGGGCACCGGATGTACGCCGCGCTGGACGACGCGCTCGGGCGGCAGGACCGACCGGTACTGGTCGGCACCGACTGCCTGTCGATCACGGCCGATGCGCTGGCGGCCGCCTTCGATGCGATCGATCCCGCGTCCGGCCCGCACGGGGCATCCTGTCCCGCGTCGGACATCGTGCTGTTGCCGACCGAGGATGGCGGCTACGCACTGATCGGCGCCGCGCGCCACGATCGTTCACTTTTCGACGCGATGCAATGGAGCACGGACACCGTGTACGCGCAGACCCGCCTTCGTATCGACCGCCTCGGCTGGCGACTGCATGCATTGCCCACCGGCTGGGACGTCGACCGACCGGAAGACCTCGACCGGCTGCGGGCCGTCGCGCCGGAACTGCTCGACACACCGGGAAGCCGATGAACGTGCCTGCCCCGATGCATCCGGACGCGGCTCGCCGCGTGGCCTGCGCCCTTCTGGCACTGATCGCCGTATGCGCCGCCGAGCGCGCGCAGGCGCGGGCGCCAGCGCCAGCCGCAAAGGAGCCCGCAGCGGTCATCGAGATCGGCCGTTTCTCCGCCGAGCGCGAGGGCGTGGAGTCGCCGGCCGGATGGAAACCGCTGACCTTCCGCAACATCGAACGGCACACCCGCTACTCGCTGGTGCGCGACGGCGGGACCACCGTGCTGCGGGCCGATGCCGAAGCCTCCGCCTCCGGCCTGGTGCGCGAGCAGACCATCGACCTCAAGGCGTTTCCGATCATCGAATGGCGCTGGCGGGCAGGCAACGTACTGTCGAAAGCCGATGTCAAGACCAGGACCGGCGACGACTACCCGGTACGCCTCTACATCACCTTCGCGCACGACGCGAATTCGATCTCGCTCGCCGACCGTGCCGCCCGCGCGATCTACGGACAGCTTCCGCCACGCGCCGCGATCAACTACATCTGGGATACCCGATCGCCGGTCGGCACGACCGTCCCGAACGCATACACCGACCGGGTGCGGATGATCGTCGTCGAGAGCGGCAGCGCGCGCGTGGGCGAGTGGATCACCTACCGGCGCGACCTGGCACAGGACTTCCGCAAGGCGTTCGGCTACGACGCCCCGCTGGTGTCGGGCATCGCAGTGATGACCGACACGGACAACACCGGCGAGAAGGCGACGGCATGGTTCGGGGACATCCGTTTCGTTGCGCCGCGGTGAACACGTGACCACCCGCCGCCGACTCGTGCTGCTCGGTGGAGGACACAGCCACCTGCCCGTGATCACCGCCGCGCGCGACTGGCAGGACACGGTCGAGGTGACCCTGGTCAGTCCCGATGCGCTGACCGCCTACTCGGGAATGGTCCCCGGCGTGATTGCCGCTCATTATCAGGCCCGGGAATGCATGATCGACATCGGGCGGCTTGCCGGCCGCTCGGGCGCGCGCTTCATCCGGACGGCAGCCGTGGGACTGGATCCAGCGCAGAAGACGATCCGCCTCGGGGACGGCACCGTGCTTTCGTACGACATCGTGTCGATCGATGTCGGCGCCACGCCACGCGCCACGCCCGCGCTCTCCGGGGCGATCGAACGCGGCCACTGCGGCGACCTGACGATCGCACCGTGCAAACCGTTCCCGATCTTGATGGACCGGCTCGATCGCTTCATCGGCGATCAGGGCGCACGACCACGGCCGGTCGACCTCTGCGTGGTCGGCGCGGGGCTCGCGGGCATCGAGGTGGCCCTGGCGCTGGCCTTCCGGGTACGCGCCCATGCCGATGCACGGGTTCGCCTGCTGTGCGGCGACGCACGGCTGATGCCGTACGCGCCGCGTACGATCGGTGCCGCGCTGGAGCAGGCCTGCGCCGACCACGGCGTGGCCCTGGTGCGCAACACGCGCATCGAGTCGGTCGAGCCGGGTTCACTGATTGCCGTGGACGGCCGCCGGATCCGTGCCGACCTGGCGCTGATCGCAACCGGGGCCGGCGCGCCGGCCTGGCTAGAACACAGTGGACTCGCACTGGACCCGCAGGGCTTCGTCGCGGTAGCGCCGACGCTCGCCAGCGCATCGCATCCGTCGGTGTTCGCGGCCGGAGACTGCGCGTCGATGCTGCAGCACCCGCGCCCGAAGGCCGGCGTGTACGCCGTTCGCCAGGGCCCGCCGCTTGCCGCAAACCTGCGGCGGGCCCTGGCAGGCGACGCGCCGGAACCGTTCACGCCGCAGCGGGATGCACTGGCGCTCGCCGCGCTCGGGCCACGCAGTGCGGTGGCCATCCGCAACGGGTTGATCCTCGGCGGGCCGGCAAGTCGGAGCTATCTTGGCAACACACTGTCCGAAGCGTTGGCGCGACGGCTGTGGCAGTGGAAAGACCGGATCGACCGGGCGTTCGTCGAACGTTATTCCTGATGGCGGCAGATCAACGCGCCGCCGTGAGTCCCTCGACCAGCCGCCCGATCGCCTCGACCACCTCGTCGCGTCGGATCGCGCCGTACGACACCCGCAGCAGGCATGGATCATCCACGCCGAACGCCATCCCAGGGATCACCGCGACCCGATGCTCGGCGATCAGCCGCATCGCAAGCGCGAGCGAATCCTGCGGTGTCGCCAGCCGCAACAGGCAGTAGAACGCACCCCGGGTACGCGGCACGACGACCTGCGGCGCCAGCGGCGCGAGGGCAGCCAGCACCGCCTCGCGCACCTCGGTCAGCACCGCGATGCGGGGCAGACACCAGGCACGCCCTTCGGCCAGTGCGGCCGTCGCCGCCAGCTGCGACACCACTGGCGGGCAGATCAGGTTGGTATCCTGGATCTTCGCGATCGCCGGATACAGGTGCTCCGGGATCACCATGTACCCGACGCGCCAGCTTGCGAATCCATAGGCCTTCGACAGCGAGTAGAGCGATACCGTATGGCCATCGGCCCCCGGCAGGGATCCGGGCGAGAAGGCGCGCTCGCCCTCGTGCACGAAGTACTCATAGGCTTCGTCGCTGACATGGTAGAGCCCGTGTTCGGCGCACAGCCGGTTGACCGCCGCGAGGCTTTGCCGAGGGTAGACCGCACCGGTCGGGTTGTTCGGCGATACGGTGACGATGGCGCGCGTGCGCGGGGTGATCGCCCGCGCGAGCGCATCGACATCGAGCTGGCAATCGGCATCCGTGGGCACGCCCACCGCACGCCCGCCGACCAGGGTCACAGCCATCTGCTGATTGAAGTACCAGGGCAGCGGCAGTATCACCTCGTCGCCCGGGTCGAGGATCGCCAGCATCAGGTTGAGGAACGCCATGTTCCCGCCGGCCGTGACCACCACCCGCTGGCCGGGGCCGATGGCCATGCCGTTGTCCGCAGCCAGCTTCGCGGTGATCGCAGCCACCAGGGCATCGGTGCCGTGGACGGCCTGGTACTTGTTGAGCGCGGGGTCGCGGCCGAGCGCCTCGACTGCGGCGAACACCGACGCGGGCGGTGCGTAGTACACCACGCCTTGTCCCAGCGACAGCGTGCCCGGATGCTCGCGGATCGCCTGCGCAACCGCCGGGATGATCGGCGCCTGCACCGCCAGCGCGCGCTGCGATACCGGGAGCGGCATGCCGGGCGTCAGGTCTTCAGCGTGAACGGGTTGAAGTCGGTCCTGCGGTCGAAGTAGTCCTCGTGCTCGACCCGCTTGAGCCAGTTCACGATGCGGTAGGTGAACGGCAGTGCGACGATCTCCCAGCCCACCTTGAGCAGGTAATTGGCGCCCATCACCGCGACCAGCAGTTCGTTCGACCAGACACCGTAGAAAGCCACCGGATAGAAGATCAGGGTATCGACCCCTTGCCCGACACCGGTGGAGCCGATCATGCGCGCCCACAGCCCGCGCCCCTGTGACCTCACCTTCATCTGCGCCAGTACATAGGCGTTCACGAACTCGCCCGCCCAGAACGCGATCAGCGAAGCCACGACGATGCGCGGTGTCGCGCCGAAGATGGTCTCGTAGGCGGGCTGGTTGGTCCACCCCGCGGCCGGCGGAAGCTGCACCACGACCCACGCCATGAACGACGCGAACGCGAGCGCTGCGAAGCCGGCCCACACCACGCGTCGGGCGCGCGCATAGCCGTAGACCTCGGTCAGGATGTCGCCGAACACATACGAGATCGGAAAGAACAGCACGCCGGCACCGAATGCGAAGGTACCGATCAGCGGCAGGTCGAGCTCCGCGACCTTGGCCGGCCCGATCAGGTTGGAGCAGAGCAGCACGCACACGAACCCGGCCATCACCAGGTCGTAGTAGCGGTAGGTGCGCTGCCCTGTCGCCGCCCCCCCGGGGAGTTCGCCGCCGGCGTGCCGCTCTGGTGCGCCGCTCATCGCATGCCGGGCAACATGCCCTTCATGCCGCGCATCATCTTCGCCATCCCGCCCTTGCTCACCATCTTCATCATCTTCTGCGCAGACTCGAACTGGTTCAGGAGCTGGTTGACCTGCTGCACGCTGACCCCGGCACCCGCGGCGATCCGGCGCTTGCGGGAAGCCTTCAGGATCTCCGGCCTCGCCCGCTCGGCAGGCGTCATCGACAGGATGATCGCCTCCTGGCGCAGGATCATGCGGTCGTCGACCTTCGCGCCCTGGGCCATCTTCGCCAGGTCGCCCGGCAGCTTGTCGAGCAGCGACGACAGCCCGCCCATCTTCTTCATCTGCCCGATCTGCTGGCGGAAGTCTTCCAGGTCGAAACCCTTGCCGGACTTCATCTTCCGGGCGAACTTCTCGGCCTCGGCGACGTCGACGTTCTTCTGCGCGTCCTCGATCAGCGACAGTACGTCGCCCATGCCGAGGATGCGCGAGGCCATGCGCTCGGGATGGAAAGGTTCGAGCCCGGTGAGCTTCTCGCCGACCCCCGCGAACTTGATCGGCTTGCCGGTGACCGCGCGTACCGACAGCGCGGCGCCACCGCGCGAATCGCCGTCGAGCTTGGTGAGGATCACGCCGGTCAGGGGCAGCGCATCGCCGAACGCCCTGGCAACGTTGACCGCGTCCTGGCCCTGCATCGCATCGACGACGAACAGCGTCTCGACCGGCTTGACCGCCGCATGCAGCGCACGGATCTCGGCCATCATCGCTTCGTCGATGGACAGCCGGCCTGCGGTGTCTACGATCAGCACGTCGAAGTAGTGGCGCTTCGCATGGTCGAGCGCCCCGAGGGCGATGTCGACCGGCTTCGCATCTGCCGGTGCCTCGAAGAACCCCGCATCGACCTGCCTGGCGAGCGTGCGCAGCTGCTCGATCGCGGCGGGACGATAGACGTCGGCCGAACAGAGCAGCACCTTCTTCTTCTGCGCGATCAGCAGCTTCGCGAGCTTGCCCGAGGACGTCGTCTTGCCGGAGCCCTGCAGGCCGGCCATCAGAAGCACGGCCGGCGGCTGCACCGCCAGATCGAGGCCGACGCCGGCCTCGCCCATCAGCGCGATCAGTTCGCGATGGACGATGCCGACCACCGCCTGGCCGGGGGTGAGGCTGGTCAGGACGTCCTGCCCGAGCGCACTCTCGCGCACCCGCGCGATGAAATCCTTCGCCACCGGCAGCGCTACATCGGCGTCGAGCAGCGCCAACCGCACTTCGCGCAGCGCATCGGCGATGTTCGACTCGGTGATGCGCGCCTCGCCTTTCAGCGTCTTGACGACGCGTGACAGGCGTTCGGTCAGCGATTCGAGCATATCGCCTCCGCCGGGCCGGACCGTTGGGCTGCATCTGCACGGGACGCGACGACACCGTGCGCGCACTGTGCCCTGCCGGGCATCCACCACCGGCGCGAAAGGTCGTTCGTGTAGACTCGAATCATGTCCGGAAGTCTACCGTATCTGCTGAGCGCGCTAGCCTATGGTGCATTCGCCGCATACCTCGGCCACCGATTGACGCGCGCGCGTACGCCGCGCCCACTGCCGTCCGCCCCCGGACAGATGATCGAACTGCCGACACGCTGGCATGCACCCTGGGGCGAACAGGCACTCGTCGGTACCATCCTGCTGGTCCACGCCTGGAGCGTGGGTGCAGCGGTGTTCCACGATGGGCAGGTATTCGTCGGCGCGGGCGTCGCGATGTCCGCGATCGTTCTGGTAACGGTAGCCATCCACTGGTTCGGCAGCTTCTTCTACAACCTGCGCGGCCTGCAGCTGCTGGTGTTTCCCGTGGCCGCGCTGTGTTCTCTGGCGCCAGCCGTGCTGGGTGCGCACGAGCCCATGCCCAATGCCGGTGTCCGGATGCTCACGGCACACGTGATCGTCGCGCTGCTGGCCTACGGGCTGCTCACCATTGCCGCGCTGCATGCGCTGCTGCTGTCCTCGCTCGACCGGCAGTTGCGGACCGGCACGCTGCCAGCACTCCTGACCGGGCTGCCGCCGCTGCTGACGATGGAGAAGTTGTTGTTCCGGATCATCGTCGCCGGTTTCGTACTGCTCTCGGCCACCGTGCTCAGCGGGCTCCTCTTCTCCGAAGAACTGTTCGGCATGCCGCTCACGTTCACGCACAAGAACGTGTTCACGCTGGTTTCCTGGGCCATCTTCGCGGCGCTGCTGGTCGGCAGGTTCCTTTTCGGCTGGCGCGGTCGGATCGCGCTGCGCTGGACCCTCTGGGGGTTCGGGGTCCTCCTGCTGGCCTACGTAGGCACTAAACTCGTGGTCGAGGTGCTGTTCGGCCGGTGATACAGCGCATGCGGGCTGCACCCGGTGCCTGCGCCCCGTTAAACTGACACCTTCGTCATCGACATACGGGAACCCTTGAACGAGATTCCCCTGCAGACGCTGCTGGTCGCGTTGTTCATCCTGCTGCTGGTGTCCGGCTTCTTCTCGATAGCCGAAACCAGCATGATGGCGCTCAATCGGTACCGGTTACGCCACCTCGTCAGCAGGGGCAACCGGGGTGCGATCATGGCCGCCGCCCTGCTCGATCGAACCGACCGATTGCTGGGCGTCGTGCTGCTCGGCAACAACTTCGTCAACAGCCTGTCGGCGGCGCTGTTCACGGTAATCATGTTCCGGACGCTCGGAGAGAACGAATGGGCGCTGTGGCTCGGCAGCGCCGGGGTGACCTTCTGCATCCTGGTCGTGTCCGAGATCACGCCGAAGATCATCGGCGCAACCTATCCGGAACGCATCGCGCTCGCGTCTGCCTACGTGCTTACCCCGCTGCTGCGCGTGGCCTGGCCGCTCGTCTGGTTCGTCAACCTGTTCGTGCAGTCGATCCTCTGGGCACTGCGGCTCAAGCGCGAAGAAGAAGGGGCGCACAACATGACGCCCGAGGAACTGCGCACCCTGGTGCTGGAGGGCGGGCATTACATCCCGCAGAAACACCGCAGTATCCTGGTCAACCTGTTCGAGCTCGAGCAGGTCACCGTAGACGACGTGATGATCCCGCGCGGGCAGGTCGAATGGCTCGACCTGGAATCGCCGCCAGAACAGTTGCTGGCGGAGATCGCCACCTGCTACCACACCCGGCTGGTCGTCTGCCGGGGCGACCTCAACAACGTCACTGGCATCCTGCATGTACGTCGTGCGCTGTCGCTGGTGCGCCAGGGCGGGCTCTCCGAGGCAGCGGATGTCGAAGCGCTGCTGGCCCAGCCCTATTTCGTGCCGGCGGGCACCGCGCTGTTCACCCAGATGGCGAACTTCCAGGAGCAGCACGAGCGGATCGGACTGATCGTCGATGAATACGGCGAGCTTCAGGGCCTGGTGACCCTTGAAGACATCCTCGAGGAACTCGTCGGCGAATTCACCACTACGGCACCGGGGCGCGGCGACACATTCACCCGAAGCGAGGACGGAAGCGTGCTGGTCGAGGGCAGCGCGACACTGCGCAGCCTCAACCGCAAGCTCGGCCTCAAGTTGCCGATGGACGGTCCGAAAACATTGAACGGGCTTATCGTCGACTACCTGCGCGACCTCCCCGAGCCAGGCACCACGGTGAAGATCGCTGGATATCCGCTCGAAGTCGTGCAGACCCAGGAAAGGTCGATCCGCTCGGTACGCGTCTTTCCCCCGGTAGAGGCCGAATCACGGGACACTTCGTTCGAGCGCAGCGGCTGACCCGGGAAGCGACTGCACCCGGAAAACGAGTGCAGTTGGCCGGCGGGCTTTTGCAGACGAGTGTCTGGCAAGCCGTGGTAGCGTGATATCTTATCGTGGTTCTCGCATCAGGCGGAGCGCAGGCTATGGCCACAACGATCACCCAAGGCCGCAAGAAAGACGTCCAGGACTACCTCTATACATGGGTCGGTCAGGACAGGACAGGCAAGGCGGTGCGCGGCGAAATGCGCGCGAACGGCGAGAACGTCGTCATCGCCCAGCTGCGCCGGCAGGGGCTGTCGTTCATCAAGGTGAAGAGGCAGCGGGTCGGGCGCGGCCGCAAGATCACCGAAAAGGACATCGCCATCTTCACGCGCCAGCTGGCGGTGATGATGAAGGCCGGTGTGCCGCTGCTGCAGGCGTTCGATATCGTCGGCAAGGGACATTCGAACGCGGCGGTCCAGAAAGTGCTGATGACCATCAAGGTCAACGTCGAGACCGGCTCCAGTCTGAGCCAGGCATTCCGAGGCTTTCCCGAGCAGTTCGACGACCTGTTCTGCAACCTCGTGGCCGCCGGAGAGCAGGCCGGTATCCTTGACACGCTGCTGGATCGCCTCGCGACGTACAAGGAAAAGATCATCGCGATCAAGGGCAAGATCAAGTCGGCGCTGTTCTATCCGATATCGATCGTCGTGGTCGCGTTCATCATCACCGCGATCATCATGATCTTCGTGATCCCGTCGTTCAAGCAGGTGTTCGCGAGCTTCGGTGCGGACCTGCCGGCCCCGACGCTGATCGTGATGGCGATCTCGGATTTCTTCGTCGCCTACTGGTGGGCGATCTTCGGCGCGGTCGGCGGCGCGATCTATCTGTTCATCGGCGCATACAAGAAATCCGAAACAATGCGCAACGGCATGGATCGGCTGATACTGAAGACGCCGGTGTTCGGCGAAATTGTCCAGAAGGCGTCGATCGCGCGCTGGTCGCGCACGCTGGCGACCATGTTCGCCGCTGGTGTGCCGCTGGTCGAAGCCCTCGGTTCGGTAGCAGGCGCAGCGGGTAATGCGGTCTACATGAAGGCCACGAAGCGTATCCAGCAGGAAATCTCGACCGGCACCAGCCTGACCGTGTCCATGCAGGGCTCCGACGTATTCCCCAACATGGTGCTGCAGATGGTCGCCATCGGCGAGGAATCGGGCGCACTGGACGGCATGTTGTCCAAGGTAGCCGACTTCTACGAGGCGGAGGTCGACGACGCGGTCGATGCGATGTCCAGCCTGATGGAGCCTGTCATCATGGTCGTTCTGGGCACGCTGATCGGCGGCATGGTGATCTCGATGTACCTGCCGATCTTCAAGATGGGCCAGGTCGTCTGACCCGACCGTCCCAGACATGAACGACGTCATCGAACTGCTGCGCGGCGAGCCGGCGCTGTGGATCGGCATCGCGGTGCTGATGGGCCTGATGATCGGCAGCTTCCTCAACGTGGTGGTGCATCGACTGCCGAAGATGATGGAGCGCGAGTGGGCCGCGCAGTGCGCGGAACTGGCCGGCACGGAGCCGGAACCGCAGCTCGCATTCAACCTGGCGAAGCCCCGGTCGCACTGTCCGTCGTGCAGCGCGCCGATCACGGCGCTGCAGAACCTGCCGCTGGTGAGCTGGATGGCGCTGCGCGGCCGCTGCGCGTCCTGCGGAGTGGCGATCCCGTTGCGCTACCCGCTTGTCGAGGCGACCACCGGCGCCATCGCCGGCTTCCTCGCCTGGCACTACGGCTTCGGCCCGGCCGCTGCACTTGCCTTCGCTTTCTGCGCGACGATGCTTGCGCTCGCACTGATCGACTTCGACACCCAACTGCTGCCCGACAGCCTGACCCTGCCCCTCCTGTGGGCGGGCCTGCTGGTGAACATATGGGGTATCTTCGCGCCGCTGCAGGAGGCCGTCATCGGTGCCGCCGCGGGTTACCTGTCGTTGTGGACCGTCTACTGGGGCTTCAAGCTGGTGACCGGCAGGGAGGGCATGGGCTACGGGGACTTCAAGCTGCTCGCCGCGATCGGTGCCTGGCTCGGCTGGCAGGCGCTGCCCCTCGTGATATTGCTGTCGTCGTTGGCCGGTGCCGTGATCGGCATCGCGCTGATTGCGGCGGCAAGGATGGGGCGCAGCGTACCGATGCCGTTCGGGCCCTACCTGGTGATCGCCGGCGTGGTCGCACTGGTCTGGGGCGACGACATCATCGCCGGGTACCTCAAGCTGATGGGTTGACGCCGGTTGGACGAACCAGCCGCCGTTCCAGCCCCGCCGGTCGGGTTCGTAGTCGGACTGACCGGCGGTATCGGCAGCGGCAAGTCCACGGTGGCCAGCCTGTTCGTCGAGCTTGGAGCCGCACTGGTCGACACCGACGCCCTCGCCCACGCCCTGACCGGCCCGCATGGCGATGCGATGCCGGCGCTCATCGAGGCATTCGGCCCGGCGGTCGCCGGACCGGATGGTGCACTCGACCGTGCCCGGATGCGCGAGCGGGTGTTCTCCGACCCGATCGAACGAGCGCGTCTGGAAGCGATCCTCCATCCGATGATCCGCGCCGCTGCGCAGCGGGCGCTCGACTCCACTGCAGCACCCTATGCCCTGCTGGCGGTACCACTGCTGTCGGGCAGCGGTGGATACCGTGAGCGGATGGACCGGATATTGGTGGTAGACTGCTCGCGTGAGTGCCAGATCGCCCGGGTGATACGGCGCAGCGGGCTGTCCCTGGCACAAGTGATGGCTATCATCGCGGTCCAGGCCACGCGCGAGCAGCGACTCGCGATGGCGGACGATGTGATCGACAATGACGGTGAAGAGTTCGCGCTCGAGCCTCAGGTCGAAAAGTTGCACCAGCAATACCTGCGCCTCGCGCAATCGAAACGGTCGGCAGCGCGTCCCCGCTCGCCGGACGCCTGAACTGAACAGCCGTGCGTCGTTGATCTCCGGTGACGGCACCGCGGGATCCTGCGAAAAAGCATGTTCGATTCGCACACGCTACCCGAGCAGACCGCAGCTATCGTGATCGACTACGAGTTTCCACTGAATGAGCGTACGCGAACGCTGCTCAGGCTGGAAGACCTCTACGACAAGCTCGCCTATTTCGTTTCGCGCGACCACCCGCTCGAGCACCACGTCGCGCTGGTCACGCTGTTCGAGATCATCGAGGTGGCCAGCCGCGCCGACCTGAAGTCGGACCTGCTGCAGGAACTTGAGCGCCAGAAGCATTCGCTGGAGGCACTTCGCAGCAATCCGCAGATCTCGGTCGACGCCCTGGATGCCGTACTGCGGGATATCGACCAGGCTGCCGGCAGCCTCTACAACCTGACCGGCAAGATCGGCCAGGACGTGCGCGACAACGAATGGCTGATGAGCATCCGGCAGCGCTCGAACATCCCGGGCGGCGTGTGCGAATTCGATCTGCCGACCTACCACTACTGGCAGCACCGGCCGATCGAGGAACGCCGCGCCGAGCTTGGCCAGTGGATGGCGCAATTCCTGCCGCTGCGCGACAGCCTGACCATCGTGCTGCGCATCCTGCGCGACAGCGGCAAGTCGTCCCAACGGGTAGCCGCGCAGGGCGTTTTCCAGCAGATGCTCGCCGGACGCGCCGTACAACTGGTGCGGGTTCGGGTCGCACGCGAGTTGCCCTGCGTGCCGGAAGTCAGCGCCAACCGCTACATGCTGAACATCCGCTTCACGCAGCAGGTCCCGGGAAGCGACCGTCCGAAGGTGATCGAGGCCGACATTCCGTTCGACCTCACCTTCTGCAACCTGTAGCCCGCGGCAGACCCGTCAGAACTCGGATCGCTGCCGGCGATCGGGCTTGTCGCGGCGGCGTCCGGTACGGCGCTTGCCATCGGATGCGGCGCGCCGCTCGACCTCGCGCCGATCGTCGAGACGGCGGCGGTCGGTCAGGGCAGCCTGCTGCGCTTCCTTGGCGGCCTTCAGCCAGCGGATGCCCTCGCGATCGATGTAGAAGCACTCGGAGAAATCGATCACGACGCTGCCTTCGCGCGCGATCGCCCGGTGGTACATCGCCTCGATCATCGGCAACGAGCCGTAGTAGAGGTTGCCGCGAATCTTCAACTGATTGCCGCTGAGGCTGATGTTCGGGTGCGCCTGCTCCCACTTGGAGTAGGCGATCGCCAGCACCGAACCGACGATGACCGCGCCGAAGAGGTCGAGGAACAGCACCGACAGGAACGAGGCAAGGAACACGATGGACTCGCGCCGATCCTTGAAGTGCGGCTTGATGTCCTCCCAGTTGATCATGTTCGCGCCGAGCAGCATGATGACCGCAGCCATCGCGGGCATCGGGATGATGGCGATCCACTGGGCGAGGAACAGCACGAGTACCAGCAGGATGACGGCCGACGCCGCGGAGGCCAAGCGACCGTTCCCACCCAGGCTATGGATCAGCCACATGCGATTGAAGGAGGCACATGTCGGCAACGACGAAAGGAAAGGCAGCACGCAGTTGGACACTGCGTCGGCGAAAATGCCTCGGCGACTATCGGTGAAACTGCCCATCTTCCGGTTCATCCGTCGCATTGCCGCCACTGTCTGGAATAGCCCGAGCAATGCGAGCGTCACGGCACCTGGAAGGATGGCGATGATGTCTGCCATGGCCTCCTGGCTGAACAATGGCATCGACGGCAGCACGAAACCGACATACGAAAGGTTCGCTATCTGCTCGATCAGCGTGTTCTGCAAGCCGACGGTCGCGCTGAGGTACTCCGAGTAGGCTGTTCCCGCCGCGACACCGACAAGGATGGCCCAGTTGCGTAACCGGGCGACCTGCCTGACAGCGAGGCTGGTGACCAGGGTGATCATGCCTATCTGGATCGCATAGAGGTTCCCGATCTCGAGGACAGCCAGGAAAGATTGCCATGCGATCCAGAGCGGCCATTCGACTTGCGTGTTTATCGGCAAACCGCCGAAGCTCGTCAGCGACTTGAAAATCAGGAATACGCCAATCCCGCAGATCAGGCCGTTCACGATCGGTTCGTTGATAAGATCGAGCATGCGACCGAGTGGGCGCACCAGCACGAAAAGCATCTGCACGAGCCCGGCGAGCAGGATCAGTGTCAATGCATAGCCGATATAGTCAGAACCAAACTGCGGCGCAACTGGCAGCAGCGTAATCCCGACCGCCGCCGACATGGTGGTGTTTGGTCCACCGCTGAACACGCGTGACGGGTTGAGCAGTGCCGTGAACAGAACGCCCCATATTGCGGCGTAGATGCCGAAATGCGGTGGAAGACCAGCCAGCGTGGTCGAGAAAGCAATCGCTTGCGGCAACGTCACCACCGCCAGCGTGAGGCCGACGAGCAAGTTGCCGCGCAATGCCGCCAGACCCTGGGGTATCGCCCCGGAGAACGTATTCATCTCATTCCGTTCAATGAGGCGCTCGCGATAGGTCCCCGCGCTGGAGTGAATCCGCGTAGGCCGTCAGCGGGGGCATCACGATCATCATCAATTGCTGCCAGACGGCCGCGAGCGGCCCCTGCAGATCTCCGGCAGGACGCGGCAGGGTACTCAGGAAATAGGCAATGTCGCGGCACTGCTGCCCGTCGAGGCTTCCCTCTGCTCCCGGCGGCATGTTACGGCAAATGAATCCAGGCATGATCGTGTTGACGGCAGCGAAATTCATGCGCGAATCCAGACTGAAGGAATTCCGGCCAGCCACGGCCGGATACACGACCCGACCGTCTGCCACGAGGCCAAATCCCTGCGGCCCATGGCAGGACGCGCAACGTTCGCGATAGATGAAGGCGCCGCGCACATAGTCATCGCCTCGCCGTCCGGTTGCAGCAGCGGGGATTTCATCCATTCCCTGCTCTGGGTACCGGTTGCCTATCTTGAGGTCGAGCGCCGCAGCGATGAACCTACTGTAGGCGGTCACGTCCCGCAGCAGGTCGTCGGAGATATTCGGCTTGAATCCATTCGAAGAATTGATGTAGCACTGCATCTGGCGCAATTCGTGCGAGAGTATGAGGCCAGTGAATCGGTCATACATGTCCGCCATAACCCAGGACGCACCGAGATTGTTGGAGCCCTTCAGGCGGTTGCCTTCTGCATCCTGCTTGTCGCCTGCGTCCTGGTGGCAGTGGGTGCACGTCGTATGGCTTCCGCGAACAAAACGTTGCGCATTCCATCGTTCCGCATTACCGCCCTGCGCCATGAAGCCTTGAAGGTCGTCAATGATGTTGCAGCCTCGCTGGATCGCCCGCACGTCTTCTTCGCTGTACCCCTCCATGACCGGTGCCATGCCACTCACTCGGACGAGGTAAGGCGAGCGATATGTGGAACCCGCGGAAAGGCCATAGGCGTCGAGCTTCGCCTTGCACGTCGGCGTGAGTTCTACCGCAGAAAGACGCATGCGGTCGCGGTCTTCGTGCTTCTGGACAGCAAGAAAATACAAACCACCCAGAGTGCAGACAAGCAACGCGAATCTCAGGAATCTCGCCGACAGTACACCCATCTCTCACCCCCCCCCTTTGCGCGCACCTTCACTCAACTGCAGGTGACTGGCAACAGCGCGCGCGAGTAAGCGGATATCCCGGATCGCAGGATCGTAATACGTGGGTACGAACCCATCCATCGAACTTGCGTAGCAACGCATCACGCGCTCTTCGAACGACACCCGGCGCTGGAGGGCCGCATCGAACCGATCGGAATTCACGAGTCCGTAGGCAAGCGATTCAACCGTATGGCAGCCAGAGCATGAGTTGACCGGGTCCCTCGATGACTTCCGAGTGAACCGCCGACCATACTCGGGCGTGAAGTGGAACAGGTTGTACCCGTTCTGCACACCCCTCGTGAAGTAGCCGTCTGCACCGAACTGATCGACACCATAGTCGGTCAGGAATTCGGTCCATCCAGCGGTAGCCGTGGAATGCGCCCGAATGACGGGGATTCCGGATCCGAAGTGTGCCCAGATCACGAATACCAGCACGGCAAACACCGGAAGAACAAGATTCACGCGCGACCGCGCAGAGTTGACTCGTTCACCCACCATGTTGCTGCCCCTGCCTGACCGGTCTAAGGTTTGATCTGTTGGCTACCGATGACCGCCCTCACCATCTTCCGGTGAGGGTTGTAATCCTTGTCTTCGGCTTTTCCGATACCAGTGAGTACGGCCGCCTTCAAAACCTGCCGTCCTCTCTCCCCGGCATCGAGGTCGATCAGTACAGACTGGATTCGCTCGCGCAAGCCTGGGGCCATCGTTCTCCTCACTGCCCATGGCAGATGAAGCAATTGATCCGAAACTGCAAGCACTGTGAGTTCATCGACATTGACTACCTTTTGCAGCGCAGGTTGCTCTACGGCACCGTCCCCCGAGCCCGCCGCATCTGCCTGCTTTCGATGAACACCGATGACTGAGTTTAGCGGATTCACTGCAAACCGAGCGTTGATGTCGCTTCGTGTCAGCCCCGCCTTCATGAGTAGATACATCGGAGCGATGTAGCCGATCATCGCATCCTCGCCTCCGCCAAACAACACGGTCCGCCCACGCAGTTGCCCCACGCTGGTTATGTTGCTGTCCTTCCTGACATAAAGCGCACCCGCCAGCGTGCTCTTTCCGAACTCCTTGTTGTGAGCGATGACCTGGTAGGTATTGGAGGAGCGGATGTAATGGAACTGGTTGTAAAGGACAATGTCGAAACGCGCCTGCTCCACGCCGACCCAGAACGCATCGAAGTCTCTGGACGCGACCAGTACCACTTTTCGTCCCAGTCGCTCGGACAGGTACTCCGCCATAGGTCCGTAGCGCGTGGTCGTCTCACTGGCGTGAAGCCGCGGAAACACGCCCAACACCAGGGGTGGCGCATCTGCGGCGACGACGGACTTGGCGCCCAGCGCGAAGAAGGGCAGCAGCAGGCAGAAGACCACCGCCATGCAGCCTGCACGAACGGCAGAGCGGCTACAGTTCATCGCCTGCGCCCTCCCCCAAGGTAGGATTTGCAGATCACCTTGAACATTAGCCTGCCAGCATGATCTTGTGCCTGGTGCCACCCGGCGTATGTGCATCGCGTGCACGGGCAACCTCCAGGAACGCCTGGTAGGCATTACGGTCCATAGGCTGGGCAAGAAGATAGCCCTGTGCGAGCGAACAGCCCTGATCTGCGAGATAGGTCATCTGTTCTTGGCGTTCAACACCCTCGGCAACCACATCGAGTCCGAGTCCTTTTGCCATGGCCAGGATCGCGTTGACAAGCGAAACGTCTTCCGAGTTTTCGGGCAGGCCAGCGACGAAGCTGCGGTCTATCTTGAGTACGTCGAACCGGAAGCGCTTCAGGTAGCTGAGTGATGAATAGCCGGTTCCGAAGTCGTCGAGCGACAGGCTGACCCCTGCCGCACGCAGGCTGTTCAGTTCTTCCGCGACGTGGTTGTGGTCATCAAGCAGCACGCCCTCGGTGATTTCCAGCTCAAGCGCCTGTGGTGGGATCCCATAGGTCGCCATGAGTTCTGCGAGACGTCGTGAAAATCGCTTCCTGAACTGGACCCGCGAAATATTGATCGCAAGGAAGCCAGGCGCAAACCCGACTCGTTGCCACGCTGCCCAGTTCAGGCACGTCTGCTCGAGAACCCAGTCACCTATCCCGACGATCTGTCCCGTAGCCTCGGCGATCGGTATGAAGACGGAAGGGCTGATGCTCCCACGTTCAGGATGATTCCATCTGAGAAGCACTTCGGCGCCCCGATGATTTCGCGTAGCGGCATCGAAGATCGGCTGGAAGAAGACCTCGAACTGCCCTAGTTCCAGCGCCTGATTCAGGTCCTGCTCCATCTGCATCCGCTCGTGAAGCCGGGTATTCATGTCCTCCGTAAAGAAGATCGCCGACCCCTGACCGGCGGCCTTGGCCTGATACATGGCGTTGTCGGCATTCGCCATCAGCGCAGCCACGGTATCCCCGTTTTCGGGGAACAGCACAATGCCGATACTGCACCGCGCAACCACCTTGCGACCGCTCAGAACGTGGGGCTGAGAAATCGCGCGAACCAGGCGTTCCGCGATCTCTTCGGCCTGGAACTCGTTGATCACATCAGGAACAAGGACGAGGAACTCGTCGCCTCCCAGGCGCGCAACTGTATCGGCATCACGCAGGATCCCCTGAACGCGGGCGCCGGTTGCCACCAGAAGCTCATCGCCAACTGCGTGCCCGAGAGAATCGTTGACGCTTTTGAAGTTATCCAGGTCGATGAAGAACAGCGCGAATCGGTGGGATATCCGACTCGACCGGCTGATGGCGTGGGTAATCCGATCGAGGGCCATCAGCCGGTTGGGAAGCCCCGTCAGCGTATCGAAGTTAGCCTGCCGATGAAGCTTCTCCTGCTCCTTCCGTACCTCTTCGGCCATCGCATTGAAGGCCTTTGCCAGTTGTCCCAGTTCGTCCTCGGCCTTCACCTGTACCAACGCATGCTGGCCGCGGCCAACATCCCGGGATGCTGAAATGAGGGCCTGAATGGGAAAGAGAACGTTGAAACGGAAGGCAAGATAGATCGCGAGGCTGAGGAACAGCACGATGACAGTCAACGCCGCCACCTGAACTTCCAGCTGCCGACGCGATTCGCGTTGAAGCGTGTGTTTGCTGATGCCAACCAGGAAACGTCCGAGTTGCTCATCGTTATGTACGATCGGGAACTCCAGCCGAATCAGTTCGGATTCGTTATCCAGTTGTCGAAGCAGGTCGAGCACATCACTTGATGCGGTCTCCGGCACCCGTGCCAGAACCAGTGGATCAACCCGGTCGATGTACGCACTCAAAGGCGAGCCCGCAGGACTCAGGATCACGCCGTAGACCACGTCCGGCTGCGCAGAGACCTGCCGTGTGTATTCGTTCAGCAACAGGAAATCGAACCCGAGGATGGCCTCCGGGCTCACCAACGAGATCAGACGGCCGAGCGCCCGCCCGCGTTCGACAAGCTGTTTCTCGTGGAAGCGCGTCGATGTATGGAGGGAATAGAGCGTGTTCGCCGCCATCGTACAGACGAGGATAATCAACACCGTCAGGGTGAACTTCGCACCAAGGCCGAGCTGTCCCTTCACTCCCATCTGCTGCCTCTTTGGTCCGCTTGCATCAGACTGATCCCGGCCCCTGGGTGAATCCATTGTCACGATAGCCGGTTCAATTTGGACCCTTCACACTCGAGGAAAAACTTGTACTACCTCCCTTTTCTTGTTCATTATCGTATGCAAACGCTTGATCTTGACTGATTTTTTTTGTTTGTCCAGAAAATCTGTGCCAATGGACAGACATGATTCCGTCCATCAAAACGGCAGCGCGCCATGCCCACCCGGGTACACTCGATGCTTCGGTCTTCATACTCTCTCGCGCATTCCTCGCCAAGCCGCCGCACCTCAAGAGCCATGGCTGCAGAGCCTTCCCGCACTGAAACCGCCCGGATCCGTAAGGTCGCATGCCCGAAATGCGGCTCGACCGTGGAATGGAGCACATCCAACCGCTTCCGGCCGTTCTGCTCCGAGCGCTGCCGATTGATCGACCTCGGCGCCTGGGCGAGCGAGGACTACCGGGTGCCCGACGTGGTCAAGCCGATGGACGAATCAGGTGAATGACCCGCAGGAACCGCTCGCCGCCGGGGACGGGAGTCCCGTGCTGCCACCGGCCGTCAGCGGCGAGCGGGTACTGCTCGACACCCCGTCCGGACAGGTCAGCTGCTACCGTGCCGGGCTGGCGAAGCCAGGATCGATGTCCGAAGGGTCGGCGGCGATCACACCCATGCTCCTGGTGCACAGCGTCAATGCGGCCGCGTCGGCCTATGAGGTAAGGCCGCTCCATGAATACTTCGCCGCGTCGCGCCCGGTCTACAGCCTGGACCTGCCGGGCTACGGATTTTCCGAGCGCAGGCCCGGCGAGTACACGCCCCGACAGATGACCGATGCGCTGCATGCGGTGGTCGCGTTGATCCACCGCGACCATGGTGCGGTGGCGGTCGATGCACTGGCGCTGTCTCTGTCGTCCGAATTCCTCGCGCGCGCCGCGGTCGAGGATCCGGCAGCCTTCCGCAGCCTGGCCCTGGTCAGCCCGACCGGCTTCAGCGGCCCGCGCCGGCGGTATGAGCCTGTCGGCGGCTCGCGCAAGGTGGATGCCCTGTACCGGTTCTTCAGCCGCCCGGGCATCGGTGCGCCGGTCTTCCGCTGGCTGACTCGGCCAGGCGTCATCCGCTACTTCCTGCAGCGAACCTGGGGCGGCAAGGCGATCGACGAAGGCATGTGGGCCTACGACGTGATCACCACCCGGCAGCCCGGCGCCTGGCATGCACCGATCAGCTTCCTCACCGCCTGCCTGTTCAGCACCGATGTCAACGCGCTGTACGAGAAGCTGGTGATGCCGGTCTGGATGTCGCACGGCGTGCGCGGCGATTTCGTCGACTATCGTGGCATCGACACCGTCCGCGGGCGGCCCAACTGGACCTTCACGGTATTCCAGGCCGGTGCCCTCCCTCACTTCGAGGCGGGCGTGCCCTTCCTGGCCGAGTACGAGCGCTTCCTTGCCGTCAGTCGGCCTTGATGCCGGCGGCCTTGACGATCTTCCCCCACTTCGCGATCTCCGACTTGATGTAGGCCGTGAACTCGGCCGGCGTACCGGGGATCGCCTCGATACCCTGGTTCGCATAGGTCTCGCGCAGGCCTGGCGAGTTGAGGACCTTCACCAGTTCGGTGTTCAGCCGCGCAACGATCGACTGCGGCGTCTTCGCGGGGACCACGACGCCGTACCAGTTGTTCGCTTCGAAACCGGGCAACCCGGATTCGGCAACCGTCGGGATGTCGGGCAGCAGCGAAGAGCGTTTGCCGGTGGTGACCGCGAGCAGGCGGGCGCGACCGGCCTTCACCTGCGGCATCGCGCCTGGCACCACGGTAATCACCATCGGGATGTTGCCGCCGATCAGGTCGGCCATCGCCGGGGCACCGCCCTTGTAGGGCACATGCGTCATGACGAGCCCGCCCATCAGGGACATCAGTTCGCCAGCGAGGTGGCCGGTGCCTCCGATGCCGGAGCTGCCGTAGTTGAACGTGTTGGGCTTGGCGCGTATCAGCGCGATCAGTTCCTTCATCGTCGATGCCTGAACCGACGGATGGACGACCACCACGTTCACCGGCGCAGCAGCCAGCGTGACCGGCGCGAAGTCGCGTACCGGATCGTAGGTGAGCCGCTCGTAGATCATCGGGTTGATCGCGAAGTTGGCGATGGTGCCGAACAGCACGCTGTATCCGTCGGGGCTGGCGCGCGCGACGATCTCGGCGGCGACGTTGCCGCTGCTGCCGGGGCGGTTGTCGACGACGACCTGCTGGCCGACCGCTTCTGCCAGCCGCTGTGCGACGGGCCGGGCGGCGGTATCGGCGCCGCCACCCGGTGCAAAGCCCACCAGCAGCCGGATTGGCCGGTCCGGGTACCGTTCAGTTACGGTGCCCGATCGGCTCGTGGCCGGCTGCGCCAGTACCTGCGGCGATGCGAGCACAACCGCGAAAACAACGAACAACGTCCGCCATTGCCGGTCGAACAGGGGGAAACCGGTGCAGTCCATGTCCATCCTCCGCCAAGGGCTGTTGTCGTACGCGGATGCTACCGCACCCTCGCCCGCGCACAGCCGATCTGCCACGGCGTTCGTTCAGCGCTCGGGCCCGGCCGCAAATCGCCGCACCATCCGGGGCAGCACGCCGCCATGCTGCAGCCAGCCCAGTTCGCGCGAAGACTCGAGCACGCACCACAGTGTGAACGAGGAGCAGCTCCCGTCGGTGCGCGTGACCTCGACCTCGACGCGATTACGCCCGACCGAGAGGGCCTCGAGGCCATCGAACGTGAAGGTCTCGCGGCCGTCGTGGCACAGATCATGCCGCGTCAGCCCGGCATCGTAGAGCAGCGGCAGCACGCCGAGCGCGAGCAGGTTGCTGCGATGGATGCGCTCGAAACTCTCCGCAACCACCACGCGCACCCCGAGCAACGCAGGCGCCTTTGCTGCCCAGTCACGGCTGGAGCCGGCGCCGTAGTTGCGACCAGCGAGGATCACCAGCGGCACGCCCGCTTCCCGGTAGGCCGCACACGCTTCGTACACCGGCAGTACCCGCGCCCCGGACAGGTCGAAGGCATGGCCCCCGGCTGGCGTCGACTCGGCCGACAGCACTTCGTTGCGCAGGCGGCGGTTGCTGAAGGCGCCGCGCAACAGGACCTCATGGTTGCTGCGCCGGGTCGAGTACTGGTTGAGGTCGCGCTCGACGGTGCCGCGCGCCAGCAGGTAACGGCCGGCGAGGCTGGCTGCCGGTATCGTCCCCGCCGGCGAGATGTGGTCGGTGGTGATGTCGTCGCCGAGCTTCAGCAGCAGCCGCGCCGCGCGTACCGTGCGCAGCCCCGGCGCATCCGCAGCCAGGCCGTCGAAGTACGGTGGCCGGCGGATGTAGTCGGATGCCGCTTCCCAGGCGAAGCAGGTACTGCCGGGAGCATCGATCGCCTGCCAGGCCGGCGGTCCGTCGGTGATCCCGCGGTAGGCCGCTGCAAACAGCTCGGGCACCACATGGCGCTCGATCACGGAGCGGATCTCGTCGTCGGACGGCCAGATGTCGGAGAGGATGACGGGCCTGCCGTGCGCATCAAGCCCGAGCGGATCGCGCGTGAGGTCGATGTCGACCGTGCCCGCGATCGCATACGCCACCACCAGTGCCGGAGACGCTAGGTAGGCACCGGAGAGGTGTGCGTTGACCCGTCCATCGAAGTTGCGATTGCCGGAGAGCAAGCCGATTCCGCACAGGCCCTGTCGCTCCACCGCCGCGACCACGTCGGGCTGGAGCAGCCCCGAGTTGCCGATGCAGGTCATGCAGCCGAGCCCTGCGACGTTGAAGCCGAGTGCATCGAGGTCTTCCTGCAGTCCGGACGCCGACAGGTAGCCCGCCACCACGCGCGAGCCCGGCGACAGCGATGTCTTTACCCAGGGCTGGCGCCGCAGGCCGCGCCGGCGCGCGTTGCGCGCGAGCAACCCGGCGCCGACCAGCAGGGCCGGGTTCGATGTGTTGGTGCAACTGGTGATCGCAGCAAGCACCACCGCACCGTCGCGCAGTGGCATCCCGCCATCGATTGGCGTGAAGGTACGCGGCTGTCCGACCTCCGGCAGTGCAGGGCTCGATGCGTCGCGCGGCCGCGGCGCGAGCGCGGGAAGCGCCTGCAGGAAATCGGCGCGGACCGAGCCCAGCGGCTTGCGCTCGTGCGGATAGCGCGGCCCGGCGACGATGGCCTCGATCGTCGATAGGTCGAGCTCCAGCGTCTCGTCGAAGCGCGGATCGGGGTCGGCGCCGTCGAGCCAGATGCCCTGTGTGCGGGCATGGGCCTCGACCCGCGCGACCTGTGCGTTGCCGCGCCCGCTGGCACGCAGATAGGCGAGCGTCGCCTGGTCGATCGGAAAGAACGAACAGGTGGCGCCATACTCGGGTGCCATGTTCGCGACCGTCGCGCGGTCGGCCACCGACAGCGCCGCGACGCCCGGCCCGCAGAACTCGACGAAGCAGCCGAGCACGCCATGCGCACGCAACAACGCAGTCACGTGAAGCGCGAGGTCGGTGGCGGTCACCCCGGCCCGGAGACGACCTTCGAGGCGGACGCCGACCACCCTGGGTACCTGCATCGCCAGCGGCTCGCCCAGCATCACCGACTGTCCTTCGACGCCGCCGACGCCCCAGGCGAGCACGCCCAGCGCGTTGACCATCGGCGTGTGGCTGTCGGTACCGACCAGCGTGTCCGGCCAGGCGATCGGTGCGCCGCCGTCGCCCGCCTCCGACGCCTTGACCACCTCGGCAAGGAACTCAAGGTTGATCTGGTGCAGGATGCCGCTGCCTGGCGGCATCACGCGAAAGTTCGACAAGCTCTGCTGCGCCCACCTGACAAACCGGTAGCGCTCCGCGTTGCGCCGGAAGTCGATCTCGAGGTTTAGGCGCGCTGCATCCGGACTGGCGTGGTGTTCCACGGTGACCGAATGGTCGATCACCAGGTCGACCGGTATCACCGGATTCACCTGCGACGGATCGCCGCCGAGCGCGGCCACCGCATCGCGCATCGCCGCGAAGTCGGCCAGCGCCGGCAGGCAGGTCGTATCGTGCATCAGCACGCGCGCGGGGAAGAAGTCGAGCTCGCCGCCACGGTCGAGCGTGCCATCGGCCCGCACCAGCGCGCGCAGCCGGGCCGGCGCGTGCAGCGCCGCGTTCTCGAACAGGATGCGCAGCGTGCGCGGCAGGCGGTCGAGCACCGCATCGGGCAGCACGCGCGCGAGATCGATGCAACGGCAGGCCTCAGCCTCCGCACCGAACGATTTGAGCAGCGAGGGATCAGGCGATGCAGGCAGGGGTATCCGCATGGTCGATGCCTTCAGGAGGGTTCGCGCCAGGCCGCGCGCTGGAAGGCTACGCCCTGCGCACCATGGCTGCGCGCCAGCGCGAGGTCGGCCGGCGCCAGGCCGCCGAGGGCATAGACCGGGATCGTCGACGTCGATGCCAGTACCGCGAACGCCGGCCATCCGAGCGGTGGCGCACCCGGGTGCGTCAGCGTTGCCGCGACCGGGCCGAGCACCGCGAAATCGCAGCCGAGCGATCCAGCCTTTTCCAGCTCAGATGCATCGTGGCAAGACGCACCGACCAGCGGTAGCGCCGGTCGCCGTTCCAGGGCTGCCAGCTGCGCTGCACGAAGATGCACGCCGTCGGCACCGATGGCCTGCGCCAGCAGGCTGTCGCCGTTGACCAGCACGCGCGCGCCGGCCCGGTGTGCGCGTGCCACCACCTCGCGTGCGAACGCGGCCAGTGCATCCGGCGCCATGCCGGGCTCGCGCACCTGGACCAGCCGCAGCCCGCGCATGAGCGCCGCGTCGAGGGCCTGCAGTTGCGCCGCGACACCGACGTCGGCGGCCTGGGTGAGTGCGTACTCGAACGGCAGCCGCAGCGCGGCGAGGATCGGCCCGTTGGCCGGCAGCATCGGCTCGACCGCCGGCGCATCGGCCCGCTCCCAGCTGAACGCCTGTCCTTCATTGCCGCGCACTTCACCGCGCCACTGCGGGATGCGCAGGAAGCGCAGTTCGACCGTCGCATGCGGGTAGGTGAAGCGCCGCCGCAACCAAGGGTGGGCGACCTCGACCTCGACCGTGAGTTCCTCGCGCAGCTCGCGCACGATCGCTTCGAAGGCGGTCTCGCCCGCCTCGATCTTGCCGCCGGGGAACTCCCAGTACCCGGCGTAGACCTTGCCCTCCGGCCGCTGGGTGATCAGCACCCGCCCGTCGCTGCGCTCGAGGATGCCGGCAACTACCCGCAGCACCGGCGGCGGCGATGAACCAGCCGGGTCGGCGGCGGACATGCTCAGCCGCGCTGTCGCTTCTGCCGCGCGGTCGCACCCATCTGCTGACGGCCCGCCCAGTCGCGCGCGAAGTGCCAGGCAATGCGCCCACTGCGCGAGCTACGGCCGAGCGCCCACTGCAGCGCCGCCTCGCGTACCTGCGGCGAACCGATGTCGTGGACGCCGAAGTGGGCGAGCCAGTGATCGACGATCGCGAGGTACTCGTCCTGCGTAAACGGCCAGAACGACACCCACAATCCGAAGCGCTCCGACAGCGAAATCTTCTCCTCGGAGGTCTCTCCAGGGTGGATTTCGTCGCCGACATGCTTGTATTCGAGGTTTTCGTTCATGTACTCCGGCATCAGGTGGCGCCGGTTCGAGGTCGCATAGACCAGCACGTTCTCCGAGGCGGCCGAGATGGAGCCGTCAAGGACCGTCTTGAGCGCCTTGTAGCCGGGCTCGTCGGCTTCGAACGACAGGTCGTCGCAGTACAGGATGAACCGCTCGGGGCGTGCGCTGATGGTGTCGACGATCTCGGGCAGGTCGAGCAGGTCCTGCTTGTCGACCTCGATCAGGCGCAGCTTCTTCGGCGCGTACCGATTCAGCACCGCCTTCACCAGCGACGACTTGCCGGTGCCACGCGCGCCGGTCAGGAGCACGTTGTTCGCGGGCGCACCCTGTACGAACTGGCGGGTGTTCTGGTCGACCAGCTTCTTCTGCGCATCGACGCCCTGCAGGTCGGCAAGGTCGATCCGGTGCCGGTGGGTGACCGGCAGCAGCTGGCCGTGCCCGTTGCGCCGACGCCAGCGGAACGCCACTGCGGCCTTCCAGTCGATCACCGGCGTCGGTGGTGGTGCCAGGTGGGCCAGTCCTTCGACCAGCCGCTCTGCCGCGTCGGCCAGGCGCGCGAGCGCCGCCGCCGGCAGCTCGACGGCCGGCGCCGCCTCAGGTGCGGTATTCCGCGTTGATCTTGACGTAGTCATAGGAGAAGTCACAAGTCCAGACCGTGGTGGCCGCGCTGCCGCGGCCGAGGTCGATGCGAATGGTGATCTCGGCCGGCTTCATCACGCGGGCGCCGTCTTCCTCGCGATAGCTGGCGGCACGGCCGCCATCGACGATGACCTTCACGTCGCCCAGGCTCACCTGTACGCGCGAGGTATCGAGGTTGGCGACGCCAGCATTGCCGATCGCCATCAGCAGGCGTCCGAGGTTGGGGTCGGAGGCGAACAGCGCAGTCTTGACCAGCGGTGAGTTGGCCACGCCGCGCGCGACGCGCAGGGCCTCCGCTTCGTCCGACCCGCCGCATACGTCGACCGTGATGAACTTGGTCGCGCCCTCGCCATCGCGCGCGATCGCCTGCGCGAGTCGGGCAGCCACGTCGACCAGCGCGCCTTCCAGCACCGCGAGCCTCGGATCGGCATCGGCTGCGATCGGCGCAGCACCCGACTGTCCGGTGGCCATCAACACGAACGAGTCATTGGTCGATGTATCGCCGTCGACCGTCACGCGATTGAACGACCGATCGGCTACCCGCTTGACGAGCGACTTCAGGACCGGGCCCGAAACGGCCGCGTCCGTTGCGAGGTAGGCCAGCATGGTCGCCATGTTCGGCTGCAGCATGCCGACGCCCTTCGCGATGCCGGTGACGGTGACCGGCACGCCGTCGAGCGTCACTTTCGCCGAAGCGCCCTTGGGCACGGTGTCGGTGGTCATGATCGCGGCTGCGGCCTGCGCCCAGTGGTCGGCACCGAGGCTCGCAACGCACGCCGGCAACGCAGCCTGGATCTTCGGCATCGGCAAAGGCTCGAGGATCACGCCGGTGGAGAACGGCAGCACCTCGGACGGCCTGCAGCCGATCTCGGAGGCCACCCAGTCGCAGGACAGGCGCGCATCGGCCAGCCCGCGCTCGCCGGTACCGCAGTTCGCATTGCCGGCATTGACCACCAGCGCCCGGACTTCCCCGCCCAGCGCAAGGTGCTCCCGGCAGACCTGCACCGGAGCGGCGGCGAAACTGTTCTGCGTGAACACGCCGGCCACGCGGGTGCCGGGGGCCAGCCTCACCAGCATGAGGTCGCGCCGGCCGGCCTTGCGGATACCGGCTTCGGCGAAGCCCAGCTCCACGCCGGCGACCGGCGACAGAGAGGCGGGATCCGGCGGGGACAGATTGACGGGCATCGCTTCAGTTCCTCTGTTCGAACGCCGACGCTGCGACAGCGCGGACGGCGGCGGCAGGTTCGGGCCGGCGGCTCAGCTCAGCTCAGCCGGCCGTGGCAGACCTTGTACTTCCGGCCGGAACCGCAAGGACAGGGATCGTTACGGCCGACCTTCTGGCCGGGGCGCACGAACGGCGCGGGACGGTCTCCGGTGCCGGGATCGGCATCCGGATAACCCTGCATCGGCAGTTCCGCTTCGCCGCGGGCGTCGGCCGCGAGCGCCTCGCCCGCATCGGCGTGCTGGTACGTAACGTTGTGCAGTTGCGCGGGCTCGTCGACCCGGGCGACCTCCTCGGCGCTGCGGATCTGCACGAGCATCAGCGTACGGGTGACGTCCGCCTTGATACGTTCGAGCATGTCGCTGAACATCGTGAACGCATCGGACTTGTATTCCTGCTTCGGATTCTTCTGCGCATAGCTGCGCAGGTGGATGCCCTGGCGCAGGTGGTCGAGCGCGGAAAGGTGCTCGCGCCAGTGCGAATCGAAGCTCTGCAGCATCACCGCGCGCTCGTACTGGCGCATGACCGGCGGTTCGATGCTGGCGGTCTTCGCCTCGTACTGCGCCGTGGCGGCCGACAGGATGCGCTCGACCAGCGTCTGCTCGTCGATGTCGTCCTCCGAAGCCAGCCACTGCGCAACCGGTATGTCGAGGCTGAACTCGGACGCCACGAACTTCTCCAGCCCGTGGCCGTCCCACTGTTCATGCACGCTGCCAGGCGGAACATACTGGGCGACCGACGCGCGCAGCACGTCGTCGCGCATCGCCGTCACGCTCTCGAGCATGTCGCCCGACGCGAGCAGTTCGTCGCGCTGCTGGTAGATCACCTTGCGCTGGTCGTTCGACACGTCGTCGTACTCCAGCAGCTGCTTGCGGATGTCGAAGTTGCGTGCTTCGACCTTGCGCTGGGCATTCTCGATCGCGCGCGTGACCCAAACGTGTTCGATGGCCTCGCCTTCGGGCAGCTTCAGCCGCGTCATGATCGCGGCGACACGGTCGGACGCGAAGATGCGCAGCAGCGGGTCTTCCAGCGACAGGTAGAAACGGCTGGAACCCGGGTCGCCCTGGCGGCCGGATCGCCCGCGCAGCTGGTTGTCGACCCGGCGCGACTCGTGGCGCTCGGTGCCGATGATGTGCAAGCCACCAGCGGCGATCACCTGGTTGTGCATGCCCTGCCACTCGGTGCGCAGCGCACTGATGCGGGCCTCCTTCGTCGCCTCGTCGAGGCCGGCATCGGCACGGACCTTGTCGATCTCACGCTCGACGTTGCCACCGAGCACGATGTCGGTGCCGCGGCCGGCCATGTTGGTGGCAATGGTGATCATCTTCGGTCGTCCGGCCTGGGCGACGACGTCCGCCTCGCGTGCATGCTGCTTGGCGTTCAGCACCTGGTGAGGCAGCTTCTGCTTCTCGAGCAACCTGGAAACCAGCTCCGAGGTCTCGATCGAGGTGGTGCCGACCAGCACCGGCTGGCCACGTTCGTAGCAGTCGCGGATGTCGGCGGTCACGGCGTCGTAGCGTTCCTTCGACGTCCGGAACACCTGATCCATGTTGTCATTGCGCACCATCGGCCGGTGCGTGGGCACGATCACCGTCTCGAGCCCGTAGATGTCCTTGAACTCGTAGGCTTCAGTGTCTGCCGTACCAGTCATGCCGGACAGCTTCGAATACATCCGGAAATAGTTCTGGAAGGTGATCGACGCGAGCGTCTGGTTCTCTTTTTGGATGGATACGCCTTCCTTGGCCTCGACCGCCTGGTGCAGGCCGTCGGACCAGCGCCGGCCAGCCATCAGGCGACCGGTGAACTCGTCGACGATGATCACCTCATCGTTCTGCACCACGTACTGCTGGTCACGCAGGAACAGGGTGTGGGCGCGCAGCGCGGCGTTGAGATGGTGCATCAGCTGTATGTTGGCCGCAGCGTAGAGGCTCGAGCCCGGCTCGAGCAGGCCGGCCGCGGCCATCAGCTCCTCGGCATGCTCGTGGCCTGCCTCGGACAGGATGATCTGGTGCTGCTTCTCGTCGACCCAGTAGTCGCCTTCGCCTTCTTCCTCTTTCTGCCGGACCAGCTTCGGCACGATCACGTTGACCTTGTTGTACAGGTCGGTCGTGTCGTCGGCCTGGCCGGAGATGATCAGTGGCGTGCGCGCCTCATCGATCAGGATCGAGTCGACCTCGTCGACGATCGCGTAGTGGAGGGGCCGCTGCCGCTTGTCGGCGAGCTGGTACTCCATGTTGTCGCGCAGGTAATCGAAGCCGAACTCGTTGTTGGTGCCGTAGGTGATATCGGCGCCGTAGGCAGCCTTCTTGTCGCCGCTCTCCTGCTGGGTCAGGATCACCCCGACCTCCAGCCCGAGGAACCGGTACACCCGCCCCATCCAGTCGGCATCACGCTGGGCGAGGTAGTCGTTCACCGTCACTACGTGGACGCCCTTGCCAGCCAGCGCATTGAGATAGGCCGGCAACGTCGCCATCAGCGTCTTGCCCTCGCCGGTGCGCATCTCGGCGATCTTGCCGTTGTGCAGGACCATGCCGCCGATCAGCTGGACGTCGAAGTGACGCATGCCAAGCACGCGACTGGACGCTTCGCGCACGACCGCGAACGCCTCGGGAAGCAGTGCATCCACCGATTCGCCGTTGGCCACGCGCGCCTTGAAGGCCGCCGTCTTCGCGGCCAGTTCGGCATCGGTCAACGATTTGAGGGACGGTTCCAGCGCGTTGATTCGCGCGACCGTCTGGCCGTAGGCCTTGAGCAGCCGCTGGTTGCGGCTGCCGAACATCTTCTTGAGGAGGTCTGAGAACATCGGTCGCTGCTGGAGGGTTGCCGGGGACGGCCCGGCTGGCCGGAAAACCCCCTAGTCTAACCGGGTAGACCCTGTTGTCGGCGGCCGCCGGGCGGAATCGTCGAGATTGCGGCTGAGCGGGGCGGATTTCAAGCCCTGCGCCCTACCCGGGGGGATCAGCCAGTGGTCTTCAGGAAACGGTTCGGATTCTGGGCCAGACCGCGGTGCCGCACCTCGAAGTGCAGGTGGGGGCCGGTCGACCGGCCGGTCGAGCCGACATCGGCGATCCGGTGGCCGCGGCGAACGACATCGCCGACCCTCACGTGAAGCACGGACGCATGCGCGTACCGGGTCACCAGGTCGTTGCCATGGTCGATATCGACCATGTTCCCGTACTGCGGATGAAACTCGGCCACGGTCACCACGCCACTGGCGGCGGCCACGATCGGCGCACCCGGCTCGGCAAAGAAATCGACGCCGTCGTGGAAGGCGTTGCGCCCGGTGAAGGGGTCGATGCGCCAGCCGAAATTCGAAGAAAACTGCCCGGTCACGACTGGAAGGGCGCTCGGCACGAACGTTCGGCGGGCGAAATCCATGCTGACGATGGATTCGATGATGCCGAGCCGCTCCGCCCGGTCGTCGACCTGACGGGACAGCAGGTCGAGTTTCTGGCCGAGTTCGCCAACCGAAAGTCCGCGCGGGATCGCGGCACCCGCGCCCGGCACGGCGCCCCCGCGCCCTGGCACCTGGTCGAACATGAACTCCTGGGGCTTGAAGCCGGCGCTGCGCGCGAGGCGTTCGCCCAGCGTGTCGAGCCGGAGCAGGCGCGCCTGCATCTCGCCCAGACGGGTGGCCATCATGTCGATGCTCTCGCGCAGCACTGCCTGGCCTTCCCCGGCTGGCGCCTCTGCATGCTCGCCGAACGCCGTATGGCCGGCGCCGAAACGGCTCATCGCAGCCTGGACACCGGTGACCAGCAACATCACGGCCAGCGAAAATACCAGCAGCAACCCGCCAAACTGGTATCCGTTCAGTGCTATCGTTTTTCCGCTACCGAGACTTCCTGAAACGATGATGATGTTCAATGGTTCGATCTCCGCGTCGTCCAGCCCGCGCTGCCGCAGCCATGCGAAGTACGGGCGGCCACGTTCGGTGGCCCGGCCACGATGACCTCGCGATCGGTCGGCGACTTCGTGCAGTCGGAAGACCGACTGCGGATCCTGCACGGAGAAGCCCGGCGCCTCGGGAGGCTGCAGGCTCGACTGGACGAACTGCTTCCGGTTTGGGTTTCGGGTTGTGCTTCGGTCGCCGCTTTGCGCGACGGCGTACTGACAATCGTGACTTCGAGCCCTGCAGTGGCGACCTCAGTAAGCCAGATGGCCCTGAGGCTTGCGGTGGAAATTCGCAAAAGCGCTGCGGAGGTTACGTCAATCAAGGTCGTGGTGCAACCCGGTGACGCCCGTGCACCGGCGCCGGACGAACCGCCGCCGCCCGCGCCCTTGTCCGATCAGGCGCGCGGTGAATTGATGCGATTGGCGACGAATGTCAGCGATCAGCGGTTAAAAAAGGCTCTTCAGACCCTCGGAACACGGAATCGATGACCGCGCCGATACAAAGCTGACAACCTGGATGCCGGATCGCGCGGCATCAGACGGCGAGGATGACCCGCTCCACGATCAACAGCAGCGCCATCGCGAGCAGGAAGATCACGCAGAACTTGAACGTGTTCCACGCGAATGTCAGATAGCGACGCTGGCCGGTGAACACATGGAGCACCAGCGACACCCCGATGGTGGCGATCACTGCGAACAGGATCAGCCGCAGGATGATCGCCACCGGCGATCAGCCGAAGGCCGGCAGCAGGCGGGCGAAGGCGGGCGCGGTGTCCGGCTGGTCGAAGCTCACGGTCTCGAACGCACTGGCATCGGCAAGCAGTGCGCGAAGCAGCTGGTTGTTCATGGCATGGCCGGTCTTGTGGCCGGTGAACGCGCCGATCAGCGGGTGGCCGAGCAGATAGAGGTCACCGACGCAGTCGAGCACCTTGTGTTTCACGAATTCGTCAGCGTAGCGCAGCCCGTCGGGGTTGAGCACGCGGTACTCGTCCATCACCACCGCGTTGTCGAGCGTGCCACCCAGGGCCAGGCCCTGGGCACGCATTGCCTCGACGTCCTGCATGAAACCGAAAGTACGGGCGCGGCTGACTTCGCGCAGGTAAGACTGCTCGGCAAAGTCGATCGTCAACTTGTTTCCGGAGCGTTCGAACACCGGATGCCGGAAGTCGATCGAGAGGGTGATGCGAAAACCCTCGAACGGGTCGAAGCGGGCAACCTTGTCGCCTTGCGCGATCTCTACCGGCTTGAGCACCCGGACGAACCGCTTCGGTGCGGGCTGCTCTTCGATACCGGCCGACTGCACCAGGAACACGAATGGCCCCGCACTGCCGTCCATGATCGGCAGTTCCGGGCCGGACAGATCGACGTGGAGGTTGTCGATGCCGAGACCCGCCAACGCGGACATCAGGTGTTCGATCGTCCAGACCTTGTTCTCGCCCTCACCGAGGCAGGTCGCGAGACGCGTGTCCGTCACCCCATGTGCGAGTGCCGGCAGGTCGGCCGCGCCGGGGAGATCCGTGCGGTGGAACACGATGCCGGTATCGGGCGCAGCCGGGCGCAGGGTCATGTCGACCTTGTGGCCGGTATGCAGGCCGACGCCGGTTGTGCTGATTTTCGTCTTGAGGGTGCGTTGTCTGAGCATTTTTGTCAGGCTCCAGGCATTTTCTGGGAGCCGCGGCGTCAATCTTAACGCCTGTCCGGTCATTTGTTCCTGAAAGCGGGGATGCCCGGCGCATCCCCGCTTCGTTGCCGCCTTGCGCTCAGTCAGCCTGTTTGCGCAGGAAAGCCGGGATGTCGTACATCTCGAGACCCGACTGTTTGAGCGCCTCGACCGTCGCGCTTGCGTCCCGGGTCTTGCGCCGGAACACCACCGGAACATCGAGTTCACCATAATTGACGCCGCTCGCCGCAGCACCGGCCCCATGCGCGACCATCTCGACCGGCATGTTGTCCGTTCCGGTCTTGACGACAGTGAACGCCTTGGGCTGAGCGCGGTTGACAGCGTTGCCCAGGCCGGTGGCGACGATGGTGACGCGGATCGAGTCGCCCATCTCCTCGTCGAACACTGAACCGACGATGGTGGTCGCGTCGTCGGCGAGGAACTCGCTGACGGTATCCATCACTTCGTGGATCTCGCCGAGCTTCAGCTTGGACGCCGCACCCGACACGTTGACCAGCACGCCGCGCGCGTTGTTCAGGTCGATGTTCTCGAGCAGCGGGCAGGCGACCGCCTGCTCGGCCGCGATCTTGGCGCGGTCGACGCCTGAGGCGCTGCCCGAACCCATCATTGCGATGCCGGTTTCGGACATCACCGTACGCACGTCGGCGAAGTCGACGTTGATCATGCCGGGCAGCGTGATGATCTCGGCGATGCCGGCCACCGCACCGTGCAGCACTTCGTTGGCCGCCTTGAACGCGTCCTGCATCGTGACGTCGGCGCCGAGCACTTCCATCAGCTTGTCGTTCGGGATCACGATGAGCGAGTCGACGTACTGCGACAGCGCCTCGATGCCATCCTGCGCGATGCGTACGCGCTTACGCTCGAAGGTGAACGGCTTGGTCACCACGGCGATGGTCAGAATGCCCATCTCCTTGGCGATCTCGGCCACCACCGGCGCCGCGCCGGTACCGGTCCCACCGCCCATGCCGGCAGTCAGGAACAGCATGTCCGCGCCGCGGATCGCGTCGGCGATGCGCTCGCGGTCCTCGAGCGCGGCCTGGCGCCCGATCTCCGGGTTGGCACCCGCACCCAGGCCCTTGGTCAGCGCACTGCCCAGGTGCAACTGGTTCTTCGACTGGCAGCGCTTGAGCGCCTGCGCATCCGTGTTGGCGCAGATGAACTCCACGCCGTGTACGCCACTGAGGACCATGTGGTCGACTGCATTGCCACCGCAGCCACCCACGCCAATCACCTTGATCACCGCCTCTTGATTCGACGAATCGAGAATCTCGAACATCGATTTCTCCTCTTGCCGGGTTGAACTCATTTGGTTGCTGCCAATGCCCTTGCTGCCATGCTGCCGTCGCGCTGCTTCACCGTCTGCCGGGCCCCCGCCGTCGCGGGCACCTCAGAAATTCCCCTGGAACCAACCCTTCAGGCTGGCGAATGCATTGCCGACGGGGCCGCGCGAGGCGCGCGAGGTCGACATGCGCATCACCTGCCGCTGCCCTGCCACCAGCAGCCCGACGCCGGTGGCGAAGCGCGGGGTGCGCACCACCTCCGACAGGCCGCCGACGTACTGCGGCACGCCGGCACGCACCGGCATGTGGAAGACTTCCTCGCCGAGTTCGACCATGCCGAGCATCGCCGCGCTGCCGCCGGTGATCACGATGCCCGAGGACAGCAGTTCTTCGTAGGCGGTGCGGCGCAGTTCCGCCTGCACCAGCGAGTACAGTTCCTCGACGCGCGGCTCGATCACCTCGGCCAGTGTCTGCCGCGACATCTCCCGCGCACCCCGGTCGCCGACGCCGGGGACTTCGACCATCTCGCGCGCATCGGCCAGTTTGGCGAGGGCGCAGCCGTAACGCACCTTGATGTCCTCGGCGTCCTTGGTCGGGGTGCGCAGCGCCATCGCGATGTCGTTGGTGATCTGGTCGCCGGCGATCGGGATCACCGCGGTGTGCCGGATCGCCCCCTGGGAGAACACCGCGATGTCCGTCGTGCCGCCGCCGATGTCGACCAGGCAGACGCCGAGGTCCTTTTCGTCCTCGGACAGCACTGCCCAGGCCGATGCGAGCGGCTGAAGGATCAGGTCAGCGACCTCGAGGCCGCAGCGGCGCACGCACTTCACGATGTTCTGCGCCGCCGACACGGCGCCGGTGACGATGTGCACCCTGACCTCGAGCCGCACGCCGCTCATGCCGAGCGGCTCGCGCACGTCCTCCTGCCCGTCGATGATGAATTCCTGGTTCAGGATGTGCAGGATCTGCTGGTCGTTCGGAATGCTGACCGCCTTGGCGGTCTCGATCACGCGGTCGACGTCGGTCTGCGTGACCTCCTTGTCCTTGATCGCGACCATGCCGTGCGAGTTGAAGCTCTTGATGTGGCTGCCGGCGATGCCGGCGTACACATCCTTGATCTTGCAATCTGCCATCAGCTCGGCTTCCTCGAGGGCGCGCTGTATGGAATGCACGGTCGAGTCGATGTTGACGACGACGCCCTTCTTGAGGCCGCGAGACGGGTGCTGCCCCATGCCGATGATCTCGAGCTCGCCGCCCGGCTTCACCTCGGCGACGATCGCCACGATCTTCGAGGTGCCGATGTCGAGGCCGACGATCAGGTTCTTGCTGTCTCGGATCTTGCTCATGACCGACGCTCCACAGGTTTCGGTTCGACACCGCGCGGGCTCGCCCCCCCGTCGCCGCGTCTTTCTCTCGCCGGCTCGCGCGAATCGCTGATCCGTACCGCGAAGCCGTTCGGGTAGCGGAGGTCGACGTAGTCGAGCCGGGTCGATACCGGCGCGACGGTGCCTTCGTAAACCGACAGGAAGGTCGCCATCCGCTCGTTGACCTGGTCGCGCCCCAGCTTCAGCAGCAACCCGCTGGTCAGGCGGACCTCCCAGGCGCGGCGCGCCGACAGCGTGATCTCGGCTGGCGCCTGGCGGACCCGCGCGAGTTCGTCCCTGAGCCAGGTGTAGCGGCGCGCGATCTCGGCCGCGCTGCCGGGCGGGCCGTTGAACACCGGAAGCTTTGCGTCGGAGGCGGCCGAGAACACCTCGCCATGGCTGTTCACGAGCCCGGAGTCGCCCCAGCGCCCGATCGCCACGTGCTCTTCGAGCGCCACATGCAGCCGGTCTGGCCACACGCGGCGCACTTCCACGCGCCGCACCCACGGCAGTCGCTCGAAAGACTTGCGTGCCCCGGAAAGGTCGACGGTGAAGAAGTTCCCGGCGAGCTGCTTGCGAACGGTGGCCTCGACCTGCTCGCGGGTGACATTGTTCAGTTCGCCCAGCACGCGTACTTCCTTAATCGGGAAGATCGGCAGATGGATCACGAGGAAGAACAGGGCATACAGGCCGAGCACGGTCGCGATGCCGTACAGCGTGTTCGCCGCCGCGTTGAGCAGCGCGGGCCGGTCCCAGGCGTCAGCCAACATGGGCCATCTCCAGGATGCGCAGCACCAGTTGCTCGAACGACAGGCCGGCCTGCCGGGCGGCCATCGGCACCAGGCTGTGGCCCGTCATGCCGGGCGATGTGTTCATCTCCAGCATCTGCACCGAGCCGTCGTCGCGCAGGATCAGGTCGGCACGTCCCCAACCTTCGCAGCCGAGCAGCGCGGCCGCACGCAGGGTCAGCGCCTGGATGGCCGCCTCCTGCGCGGTATCGAGCCCGCTCGGGCAGTGGTAGCGCGTCTCGTCGCTGAAATACTTGTTCTGGTAGTCGTAGTTTCCCTGCGGTGCCTCGATGCGGATCAGTGGCAGCGCCTGGTCGCCGAGGAAGCCGGCGGTCAGTTCGCGCCCGGCAATGAACGCTTCGGCCAGCACCAGTGGATCGAATGCCGCCGCATGCTCCCACGCTGCGCGCACCTGCGACACGTCGGTCACCTTGGTCAGGCCCAGTGTGGACCCTTCACGGCCGGGCTTGACGATCATCGGCAGCCCGACCTTCGCGACCACGGCGGCAGGGTCGGAGGCCGCGGTCAGCACGTCCCAGGCCGGCGTCGGCACGCCGCCTGCAACCCAGACCATCTTCGTGCGCAGCTTGTCCATCGCCAGCGCGGAGGCAGCGACGCCGCTGCCGGTGTAGGGGATACCAAGCAGCTCGAGCGCCCCCTGCATGGTGCCGTCCTCGCCATAGCGGCCGTGCAGCGCGATGAATGCACGCTGGAAGCCTTCTTTCGCGAGCTCGAACACGCTGCGCTCGGCCGGGTCGAACGGATGCGCATCGACGCCGCTTGCACGCAGCGCGGCCAGCACCGCGTTGCCCGAGAGCAGCGAGATCTCGCGCTCCGCGCTGCGGCCACCGAGCAGCACCGCCACCTTGCCGAACTTCGCCATGTCGTCCATCACGCGTCCCCCACGATCCGCACCTCGGGCACGAGGTCGACGCCGGTGCGCAGCAGCACGCGCTGCCGTACCGCCTCGACCAGGGCCTCTATGTCCGATGCGGTGGCACCGCCACGGTTGACGATGAAGTTCGCATGTTTCGTGGAAACCTCGGCACCACCGATCTCCATACCCTTCAGCCCGCAGGCCTCGATCAGCCGCGCCGCATGGTCGCCGGGCGGATTGCGGAACACCGAACCGGCATTGGGCTGCTGCAGCGGCTGCGTCGCGATCCGCCGGGAAAGGAATTCCTTGATGCGGGCGCGCGAGCGCGTACCGTCGCCGGCGTCGAGCTGCAGCGTCGCGCCGACGAACCATTCGTCGCGTCCCAGCAAGGGCATCGGGCCCTCCCGGGACGCGTGCGCCAGCGCGACATGCCGGTAGCCCAGATCGAAGTCGCCGGACACCCGCTCGACGAGTCTGCCGTCGCGCGTGAGCAGGGTCGCCGCAACCACGCGGTCCCAGGTCTGGCTGCCGTAGCAGCCGGCGTTCATCGCGAGGGCACCGCCCATCGTGCCCGGTATGCCAGCGAGGAACTCGGCACCTTCGAGCCCGTGCATCGCCGCGAAGCGCGCGACCTTCGGGCAGGCCACGCCGGCCTCGAAGTGCACGCGGGTGGCCGCGCCGTCGCCAGTGGCGGGCAGCAGGCTCACCGTCGAGAGCACACCGTGCAGCAGCACGACCGTGCCGCGGAAGCCCCCGTCGCGCACCAGCAGGTTGCTGCCCAGGCCGACCACCAGCAACGGTTCGGCCGGCGGCAGCGCGCGCACGAATGCGGCGAAGTCTCCCAGATCGGCCGGGATGTAGGCACGGTCGGCCAGTCCACCGGCACGCCAGCTCACATGCTTCGACATCGGCACGTCGCAGCGCAGTTCCCCGCGCAGCGGCTGCGGCGTCATCGACGTGAACTGGACGGGTTCGGTCATGTTCATCCCGCCGCCTGCCGGAGCGCGCGCAGCTGGGCCGGCACGCCGCCGATCGAACCAGCGCCCATGGTCAGCACCACATCGCCCGGTTTCACGATTGCCGCGATCGCGCCCGGCAGTTCGCCGACCGTCTCGCTGAACACCGGCTCGACCTTGCCACCGACGCGCACCGCACGCGCCAGCGCCCTGCCGTCGGCGGCCACGATCGGCGCCTCGCCGGCGGCATAGACCTCGGTGAGCACCAGCGCATCGACCGTCGACAGCACGCGCGCGAAATCCTCGAAGCAGTCGCGGGTGCGCGTGTACCGGTGCGGCTGGAAGGCGAGCACGAGGCGGCGCCCGGGAAAGGCACCGCGCGCTGCTGCGAGCGTGGCGGCCATCTCGACCGGATGGTGGCCGTAGTCGTCGACCAGCGTGAACGTGCCACCCACGCCCGGGATCTCGATTTCGCCCCAGCGCTGGAAGCGGCGACCAACGCCGCGGAACTCGGCCAGCGCGCGCACGATCGCCGCGTCGTCGACGCCGACCTCCATGCCGACCGCGATCGCCGCCAGCGCGTTCAGCACGTTGTGCACGCCCGGCAGGTTGAGCACGACATCCAGCTCGGGCCAGGTCGTACCGTTCACACGAGCGACCTTGAACCGCATCTGGCCGCCTTCGATGTGCTCGATCGAGTGTGCCTGCACCTGCGCGCCCGGGGTCAGCCCGTAGGTGGTGACCGGCTTGGTCACCCGCGGCAGGATCTCGCGCACGTTGGCATCGTCGATGCACAGCACCGCGTTGCCGTAGAACGGCAGGTGCTGCAGGAAATCGACGAACGCCTGCTTCAAGCGCCCGAAGTCCTGCCCGTAGGTCTCCATGTGGTCGGCGTCGATGTTGGTGACGACCGAGACCACCGGGGTCAGGTACAGGAAAGACGCGTCCGATTCGTCGGCCTCGGCCACCAGGAACTCGCCGCTGCCGAGCTTCGCGTTGCTGCCAGCCGCCTCCAGGCGGCCGCCGATCACGAACGTCGGATCGAGGCCGCCTTCGGCGAGGACACTGGCGATCAGGCTGGTGGTGGTGGTCTTGCCGTGGGTGCCGGCAATCGCAATGCCCTGTTTCAGTCGCATCAGTTCCGCGAGCATCAGCGCCCGGGGAACGATCGGCGTGCGTGCGGCGCGTGCCGCGACCAGTTCCGGATTATCTTCCTTTACCGCGGTAGACACGACCAGCGCGTCGGCACCGGCCGCATTGTCGGCGGTATGGCCGATGTCGACACGGATGCCGACCTTCTGCAGTCGGCGCGTGGTCGCGCTCTCGGCGAGGTCGGACCCGCTGACCGAATAGCCGAGATTGGCCAGCACTTCGGCGATGCCCGACATGCCGCTGCCGCCGATGCCGACGAAGTGCACATGGCGCACCTTATGCCGCATCGGCCGCCTCCATGCAGACCTGTGCCACGCGGCGCGTCGCCTCGGGCTTCGCCACAGAACGGGCGCGTTCCGCCATTGCGAGCAGCGCCGCTCGATCGATGGAGGCGAGTTGCTGCGCCAGCCGCTCGGGCGTGAGCTCAGCCTGCGGGATCAGCCAGGCTGCGCCGCGATCGACCAGGAACCGTGCATTCACCGTCTGGTGATCGTCGACCGCGTGCGGGAAAGGGACCAGTACCGAAGCGAGCCCGGCACACGCGAGTTCGGCGACGGTGGTGGCGCCGGCGCGGGCGATCACCAGGTCAGCTTCGGCGTAGCGCTGCGCCATGTCGTCGATGAAGGGCAGCAGCATAGCCTCCACCCCGGCCCCGGCGTAATTCGCCTGGAGGGCTTCGAGATGGTCGCGGCCCGACTGGTGCACGACGATTGGCCGTCGCCCGGCCGGCAGCTTCGCCAGGGCCTCGGGCACGCAGGCATTCAGGGCCTGGGCACCCAGGCTGCCGCCGATGACCAGGAGCCGCAACGGACCGCTGCGGTCGGCGAAGCGCTCACGGGGCGCGGCGATCACGGTAATCGCCTCGCGCACGGGATTACCGGTCCACTCGGACGAGACACCTTTGCCCAGAGCATGCGGAAACGCGCACAGCACGCGGTCCGCGATGCGCGCAAGCACGCGGTTGGCGAGGCCTGGCACCGAGTTCTGTTCATGGATCACGAGCGGCCGGCGCAGCAGCGAGGCCATCATGCCGCCGGGGAACGCGATGTAGCCGCCCATGCCGAGCACCACATCGGGGCGGCGGCGAAAGATCACCCGCGCACACTGCCAGAGCGCCAGGCTCAGGTCGAACGGCAATCGCGCCAGGCGCAGCAGGCCCTTGCCGCGCACGCCCCCGAAACTTACCGGCTCGATCTCGAAACCATACTGCGGGACGATGGACGACTCCATTCCGCGCGGCGAGCCGAGCCACACCACGTTCCAGCCCGTCCCGCGCAGCCATTGCGCGACCGCCAGTGCCGGGAAGATGTGGCCGCCGGTACCGCCGGCCATCACCATCAGGGTACGCGGCGTACTCGCCGGGTGGCTCATGCTGGCACCTCCGCACCGCAGCCACGCCCAACAGCAGCAGGCCGTCGGTGCCCGCCAGCACTCGCCTTGCCGTCGATCCCCGCTTGCGCGGGGCCCCTCGCCGGGTGGCTCATGCTGGCACCTCCGCACCGTAGCCACGCCCAACAGCAGCAGGCCGTCGGTGCCCGCCAGCACTCGCCTTGCCGTCGATCCCCGCTTGCGCGGGGCCCCTCGCCGGGTGGCTCATGCTGGCACCCCCTTCATCAGCCGTCGGTTTTCGTAGTCGACGCGCAGGAGCAGGGCGAGGGCGAGGCAGTTGGCGAGCACGGCGCTGCCGCCGAAGGAAAGCATCGGCAGCGTCAGGCCCTTGGTGGGCAGAACGCCCATGTTCACGCCCATGTTGATCACCGCCTGCGCGGAGATCCACAGGCCGACGCCCTGCGCGACCAGCGCCTGGAAACTACGTTCGAGCCGCGCGGCCTGCGCGCCGATCGCGAACGATCGCCAGGCAATCCATGCGAACAGCGCGATCACGCCGGCGACGCCGACGAACCCCAACTCCTCGGCGATCACCGCGAGCACGAAATCGGTATGGGCTTCGGGCAGGTAGAACAGCTTCTCGACGCTGGCACCGAGGCCGACGCCGAGCCATTCGCCGCGCCCGAAAGCGATCAGCGCATGCGACAGCTGGTAGCCCTTGCCGAACGGATCGGCCCACGGATCCATGAATCCGATGATCCGCTGCAGCCGGTACGGGGAGGTCACGATCAGCGCGACGAAGCCGGCCGCGAGGAGCACCAGCAGCCCCGCGAACAGGCGCCAGTTCATCCCGCCAAGGAAAAGGATGCCCATCGCGATCAGGGTAATCACCGCGAACGCACCGAAGTCGGGCTGCAGCAGCAACAGCGCGCCGGTGAACAGCATCACCAGCAGCATCGGCAGGAAGCCCTTCTTCAGGCTGTCGACATAGGCGGCCTTGCGCACCGTGTAGTCGGCCGCATACACCACCGCGAACAGCTTCACCAACTCGGATGGCTGCAGGTTGAGTACGACCAGTGGCAGCCAGCGCCGCGCGCCGTTGATTTCGCGGCTCACGCCTGGCACCAGCACCAGCACCAGCAGCAGCACGCCGAAGCCGAACAGCCATGGCGCGGAGCGCTGCCAGATCGCTGTCGGCACCTGGAACGCGACCGCCGCTGCGACCAGGCCGATGCCGACGAATATGGATTGCCGGACGAGGTAGAAGTGCGCACGGTTCCCGGTAAAACGCCCGGCTTCGGCGATCGCGATCGAGGCCGAGTAGACCATCACGATGCCGATCGCCATCAGCAGCAGCACGGCCCAGACCAGGCTCTGATCGTAGTCGGCCATCACCCGCCGCGAGCGTTCGGCCTCGTAGTAGATCGCACTCATGCAGCGCCCTCTCCGGCGGCAGACTTCGCCGGCACGAGCGCACTGACCGCCTTCAGGAACACCTGCGCGCGATGAACATAGTTGCGGAACATGTCGTAGCTCGCGCAGGCCGGCGACAGCACGACCGCGTCGCCGCTGCGCGCCAGGTCGCGCGCGCGGAGCACCGCGGATTCGAGCGACTCGGCCCGCTCGATCGGCACCGCGACGCCCTCGAGGGCATGCGCGATGCGTTCGCCATCGACGCCGATCAGCACCACGGCACGCACAGCCTGTGCCACCACCGTCACCAGCGGCGTGAAGTCCTGGCCCTTGCCGTCCCCTCCCGCGATCAGTACCACCGGCTTCGGAAAACCGGTGAGGGCCGCGACCGTCGCACCGACATTGGTACCCTTCGAATCATCGTAGAAGCCGACGCCGTCGATCTCGGCGATGCACTGCATCCGGTGCGGCAGGCCTCGAAAACCGCGCAGCCCATCGAGCAGCGGCTGATACGGCAGGCCTATCGCTCGCGCCAGCGCCAGCGCCGCCAGTGCATTGGCGACGTTGTGCATGCCAGGCACCGGCAACTCCCCGACCGGCATCAGCTTCGCATCACCCTGCGCAAGCCACGGCCCGTCACCGCCGGTAGCAGGCAGCACGCCCCATTCGTGCACGCTGGACGGGCGACCGCCGCCGAACGAGTACAGCGTGCGGCCATCGACATGCATCGCCATGGAGGCCGGGTCGTCCCGATTGAGCACCTGGATACCCTCGCCCTGGAAGATCCGTGACTTGGCGGCGCCGTACTCGACGATACCCGGGTAGCGATCGAGGTGATCCTCGGACAGGTTCAGCATCGCGGCTGCATCCGCCCCCAGGCTGGAAGTCGATTCCAGCTGGAACGACGAAAGCTCGAGCACGATGGCCTGGGGTTGCCGGCCCACTCCGACCCCGCCGGACTCGATCTCGCCGAGCGCATCGAGCACCGGCAGGCCGATGTTGCCCGCGACCAGCGTCTCGAGGCCGGCGCAGCGCGTCATTTCACCCACCATCTCGGTCACCGTGCTCTTGCCGTTGGTGCCGGTGATCGCGATCGTCTTCGCGCGCGGCGCAACCGCATGGCGGTGGCGCGCGAAGATCTCGATGTCGCCGAGCACCGGGACGCCGCGTGCGAGCGCGCGCGCGACTGCCGGCTCAGAGCGCGGCACGCCGGGCGACAGCGCGATCCAGTCGGCCGCGTCGAGTGCGGCGGCATCGATCGGCCCGAGGTGCATCGGAACATCCGGAAGCGCCGCGCGCAGTTCGCGTGCGCCGGGCGGATCCTCGCGCGTGTCCCACGCATCGACCGTCGCGCCATGGCGCACCAGGAATCGTACGCAGGACACCCCGGTCGCACCGAGCCCGACCACCGCGACCCGCTCTGCCGCATGCCGGCGTCCGGCCGCGCCGGCACCGATCGCGCGGGCAGCGGAGCCGGCGGATGCGGCGGCGAGGGCGGCGTGGATGGAAGTCATCTGGCGATCAGCGCAGCTTCAACGTCGACAGGCCCGCGAGCACCAGCAGCGCGGTGATGATCCAGAAGCGAACCACGACCTGGTTCTCCTTCCAGCCCTTGAGTTCATAGTGATGGTGCAGCGGCGCCATCCGGAACACACGCTTGCCGGTGAGCTTGAAGGAGGCAACCTGAAGCACTACCGACAGTGTCTCGACCACGAATACGCCGCCCATCACGAACAGCACGATCTCCTGGCGCGTGATCACCGCGATCGTGCCGAGCGCAGCACCCAGTGCCAGTGCACCGACGTCGCCCATGAACACCGCTGCCGGATGCGCGTTGAACCACAGGAACCCGAGCCCCGCCCCGGCGATCGCGGCACAGAACACGGTCAGCTCACCCGCACCCGGGATCAGCGGAAAGCCCAGGTACTTGGCGAACACCGCGTTACCGGCCACGTAGGCGAAGATGCCCAGCGCAGAGCCGATCATCACGGTGGGAAGGATCGCCAGCCCGTCCAGTCCGTCGGTAAGGTTCACCGCATTGCTGGTACCGACGATCACGAAATAGGTGAGGGTCACGAAACCGATCGCCCCGAGCGGATACGCGAAGTTCTTGAAGAACGGCACGATCAGTTCGGTCTGCGCGGCGCTGCCGCTCCAGGCAAGGAAGATCGCCGCAGCCAGTCCGATCACCGACTGCCAGAAGTACTTCGTGCGTGCGGACAGGCCCTTCGGATTGCGATGGACGACCTTGCGGTAGTCGTCGACCCAGCCGATCACGCCGAATCCGAGGGTGACCACGAGCACCACCCAGACGAAACGATTGCTCAGGTCGGCCCACAACAGCACGGTAACTGCGATCGACACCAGGATCAGCGCACCGCCCATCGTCGGCGTGCCGCTCTTCGACAGGTGCGACTTCGGGCCGTCGTCGCGCACCGACTGTCCGATCTTGTAGAGCGTGAGCTTGCGGATCATCGCCGGTCCGACCATCAGGCAGATGAACACTGCGGTGATCGTGGCGAGCATCGCGCGCAGCGTAAGGTAGCTGAACACGTTGAACGAGCGCTCATACTGGGTGAGCCACTGGGCGAGGGCGAGCAGCATCGGTCAGTGCACTCCGTCGGCCGGCGTGGCGGCCAGTTTGCCGACCACGCGCTCCATGCGCATGAAGCGCGAGCCCTTGACCAGGACTGTCACTTTCGAGGCGAGAACCTGCCGCGCCGCCGCTACCAGGTCATCGACGTCCGTGAAATGGCGGCCGGGAGGGCCGAAGGCCTCGCTCGCCCGACCCGATTGTTCACCCAGCGTCAGCACCAGGTCGAGTCCGAAGTGGCGCGCGGCTGCCCCGACCTCGGCATGCATCTGCGGCCCGCCAGCGCCGAGTTCGCCCATGTCTCCGAGCACCAGCACGCGCACGCCGTCGCGCTCGGCCAGCACTTCGATCGCAGCGAGCGCCGAGTCAGGGTTCGCGTTGTAACTGTCGTCGATCACCGTCGAGCCTTCCAGTCCGGGGAGCAGTCGCAGCCGTCCGGCCACCGGACGGAAGCCGTCCAGGCCGGTCAGCACCGCATCGAGCCCGGCGCCGCAGGCAATGGTCGCGGCGGTGGCGGCCAGTGCATTGCGCACGTTGTGCAACCCGGGCACGTTGATCCGAGCCTTTGCTTCGCCGAGCGGCGTACGCAGACTCAACGCTGCGCCGTCCTTGTCGAGGCTCCAGCGGGCGGAGACCGCAGCTGCGTGTTCGAGCCCGAAGTCGACGACACGCTTCGTGCCGGCCAGTCCGCGCCACAAGCCCGCGAAGCGATCGTCGGCATTGATGACCACCGTGCCACCCGGCCTCAGGCCTTCGATGATCTCGCCTTTCGCCTCGGCGATCGCCTCGCGCGAGCCGAGGTTCTCGATGTGCGCGACGCCCGCGTTTCCGATCACCACGACGTCGGGCTGCGCGATGCAGGTCAGGCGGAAAATCTCGCCAGCATGGTTCATCCCCATCTCGATCACCGCATAGCGGTGCGCCGGGCCGATCCCCAGAAGGGTCAACGGCACGCCGATCTCGTTGTTCAGGTTGCCGGGCGTAGCCAGCACGGCAGCCGCGGCGGCCCTGGCAGCGTCCAGCGGATCGGCTGGCGCCGCGAGCGGTGTCGCACGGTGCAGTGCAGCTTCCGCCCGCAGGATGGCTGCGGTCATTTCCTTGATGGTGGTCTTGCCGTTGCTCGCGGTGATCGCCACGAGCGGCCCGTGCAGTCGGGAACGGTGGGCCGCGGCGAGCTGGCCGAGCGCGATGCGCGTGTCCTCGACGATGACCATTGGAAGACCGGGGACGACTGCGCTGCAGCCCCTGGCGAGCGCATGGCTGCCGATCATGGCGCAGGCGGCGCCGGCGGCCGCCGCCTGCGCCAGGAACTCGTGCCCGTCGAAGGTCTCGCCCTGGATCGCGACGAACAGCGCACCCGGCGCGAGCCGCCGACTATCGATGGTGACCGATTCGAACGGCACGTCCACGCCGCTCAGCCGGCCACCAGTGGCGCGGGCAGCCTCGGAAAGCATCATCAGAGCCATCGGATCAGGCTCCCGTTCCGGCGCGTGCGCGCTGTGCGTCGGCTGCGACCGACCGGTCGTCGAATGGATACCGGACGCCCGCGATGTCCTGCCAGGCCTCGTGTCCCTTGCCGGCAACCAGCACGATGTCAGAGCTTCCGGCCTCGGCCACCGCGCTCGAGATCGCACGCGCACGGTCGGCTTCAACATGCAGCAGCGAGGACGTGTGCGCGGCGCGTGCGCCGACGATCACGGCCTCGATGATCCGCTCGGCGGGTTCGCTGCGGGGGTTGTCGCTGGTCACCCACACGCGATCGGCGAGCCGTGCTGCGATCGCCCCCATCAGCGGGCGCTTGCCGGGATCGCGGTCTCCGCCACAGCCGAAAACGCAGGTCAGGCGGCCGCCTGAGGGCAGTGCCGCGCGCAGCGTCTCGAGGGCCTTGGCCAGTGCGTCCGGCGTGTGGGCGTAGTCGACCACGACCAGGGGCACGCCTGCGATCTCGCCGGCAGCCACGCGCTCCATCCGCCCGGCGGGTGCATCGACCGCGGAGAGCAGCTCGCCGAGGCGCCTTGCGTCGACACCCGAGGACAGCAATGCGCCGGCGGCCGCGAGCAGGTTGGACGCATTGAACTCACCGAGCAGGCCGCTCTCGACGGGTACGCGCATCGAACCGACCACGATATCGAGGTGCAGCCCGCGCCGGTCGAGCCTCAGGTCGTGCCCGGCGAGCGCAGCGCCCGGATGGTGCAGTCCGAAACCCAGTACAGGCACGCCACGCGCCGCGGCGCGGGCGGCGAGGCCGCGCCCGAACGGATCGTCCAGGTTGATCACCGCGGTGCCGAGCGCAGGCCAGCCAAACAGCTTCTCCTTCGCGGCGCCGTAGGCTTCGAAGTCGGTGTGGTAGTCGAGATGGTCGCGGGTGAGGTTGGTGAACACCGCCACGTCGATCTTCACCGCATCGAGCCGGTGCTGGTCGAGCGCGATCGAGGATGCCTCGAGTGCGACTGCCCGGGCGCCCTCGCGCACGAAACGGGCGAGCGCGGCGTGCAGCGTCACGGCATCCGGCGTGGTATTCGCCAGGGACTGCATCGACGCATCGCCGGGATAACCGGCGCCGAGCGTGCCGACGATCGCGCACTTGCGTCCACTGGCTGCGAGCGCCTGGGCGATCCATCGGGTGACCGAGGTCTTGCCGTTGGTGCCGGTCACCGCGATCACCGACAGCGACCGCGAGGGATGACCGTACACATGGCTGGCCAGGGCACCGAGCCGGTGCTGCAGGCCGTCGATCGGCATGTTCGGTACCCGCCACGACGCATCCCAGCGGAAGCCGTCCGCAGCATCCCAGATCACCGCGGCCGCGCCCTGCCCGATCGCCTGCGCGATGAACGCACGGCCGTCCAGCGAGCGGCCCGGGCAGGCAACGAACACGTCGCCGGGCCGCACGCGGCGGCTGTCGAGCGCGAGCGAAGTCACCGGTACGCCCAGCGGCGCGAGCGAGGCCGGATCGAAGGCCGACATGGCGGGCGCATGGACCGTCACACCTCCTCCTTCAATTCGACGCCCGGCGGTGGCAGCACGATGTTGTTGACCGGTGCGTCGTGCGCGACGCCGAGCATGCGCAGCGTGCCGGCGGTGATCTGGCTGAATACCGGCGCGGCGACCGCGCCACCGTAGTACGCCCCGTTCGAGGGTTCATCGATCATCACGGCCACGATGACCCGCGGCGCCGAGGCCGGCGCGAAGCCGATGAACGATGCGACATAGCGCGATACGTAGACGCCGTTCTCGATCTTGCGCGCGGTGCCGGTCTTGCCGGCCACCCGGTAGCCGGCAACCTGCGCGCGCGGTGCGGTACCGCCCGGGCCGGTTGCGAGTTCGAGCATCTCGCGCACCCTGCGCGCGGTCTCGGCGGAAATCACGCGCGTGGCTGGCGGTGGGGTGTCGACGCGCACGATCGAGGTCGGCCGCATCTCGCCATCGGTCGCGAAGATCGAGTACGCACGTGCGATCTGCAGCAGCGTAACCGACAGGCCATGGCCATACGACATCGTCGCCTGCTCGATCGGGCGCCAGGTATTCGGCGCACGCAACCGGCCATGGCCTTCGCCCGGAAACCCGACCTTCGTCGGCAGTCCGAAGCCCGCGTCGCTGAACGATTGCCACAGCCTGGCCGACGGCAACTGCAGCGCGATCTTCGCCGATCCCACGTTCGACGACTTCTGCAGCACCTGCGTCACGGTAAGCGCGCCGAGGGGATTGACGTCTCGAATCGTATTCGGGCCGATCGTGAGCGAACCGGGGCTCGTCTGGATGATGCTCTCCGGGCTCACGATGCCAGCCTCGAGGCCGGCGGCGATGGTGAAAGCCTTCATCGTCGAACCAGGCTCGTACAGATCGATGATTGCGCGGTTGCGCGTCTGCTGGCCGGTCAGCTTGCCACGGTTGTTCGGATTGAATGCCGGCAGGTTGGCCAGCGCGAGCACTTCGCCGGTCTGCACGTCGATCACGACTGCACTGCCAGCCTTGGCCTTGTGCTGCGCGACTGCAGCCTTGAGTTCCCGGTAGGCGAGATACTGGATCTTCTGGTCGATCGACAGCGCAAGGTCGCGACCCTGCTGCGGCACGCGCAGGCTCTCTATGTCCTCGATGATCTGGCGGCGCTTGTCCTGGATCACGCGGCGGCTGCCCGGCTTGCCCGCGAGCCACTCCTGGTAGGCCAGCTCGATACCCTCCTGGCCATCGTCGTCGACGTTGTTGAAGCCGACCAGGTGCGCGGCCACCTCGCCAGCCGGATAGTAGCGGCGATACTCGCGCTCGAGCAGCACGCCAGGGATCTTCAGTTGCAGCACGCGCGCCGCCTGATCGGGCGGCAGCTGGCGCTTCAGGAACACGAAGTCGCTGGTGGACTCCGACAACCGCTTGCGGATGACGGCCACGTCGATATCCAGCAGCTTCGCCAGCGCCGATGCCTGCGCATCGGTCATCCGCACAATGCTGCGGCTCGCGCCCACCGACTCGACCGGGGTCGAGATGGCCAGGGGTTCGCCGAAGCGATCGGTGATCACGCCGCGGCTGGCAGGGATCTCGATCACGCGCGTGAAGCGCGCTTCACCGCGGGCCTGCAGGAAATCGTCGTGCACGCCCTGCAGGTAGAAAGCCCGGCCGAGCATCAACGCGAACGCAGCCATCACCCCCGCGAACAGGATCCGCGCGCGCCAGCGCGGCAGCTTCAGCGCGACCGTGGGTACCGACGATGCGCGGGCCAGGCTCATCGGGCCGTCCGCACCGGCGGCAGGGCCGCCGACTTGCCCGGCTCGCCGCGCGCGACCACCTGCACCTTCGCAGGCGACGGCATCTGCATCTTCAGCTGTGCCAGCGCGACCTTCTCGATGCGCGCATGCATCGCCCAGGTGCTCTGTTCGAGCTGAAGTTGCCGGAATTCGGTCTCGAGCCGGCGCTGTGTCACCTCCTCGCGGTCGAGCTCGGCGAACAGGCGCCGCGCCTCGTGCTGCGCCGCGACCGTGCCCAGCGCGGAAGCGAGCAGCAGCGCGAGCAGAATGAGGTTGACCCGGGTCATCGCGTGCTCAATGCGCCGTGCCGCGCGTCGGCAATACCGGAGGCAGGCGCTCGACCCAGCGCATCACCGCACTGCGCGCGCGAGGGTTGGCGGCGATCTCTGCCGGATCGGGCCGAACCGCCTTCGCCGGTCGCGCGACCAGCGGTGCCGGCATCTCGGATGCGCGCAGCGGCAGGCGCAGCGGCGGCTGCGACGGCTGAGCGGCGGCGCGCATCGCCTGCTTGACGATACGGTCCTCCAGCGAATGGAAGCTGATCACGACGAGGCGTCCGCCGGCATCGAGCATGTCGATGCATTTCGGCAGCGCTATCTCGAGACGCGCAAGCTCTTGATTGACGTGAATCCGTAGAGCTTGAAAGGTGCGTGTCGCCGGGTCCTTGTCAGGTTCCCGCGTGCGGACCGCAGACGCCACGAGTGCGGCAAGCTGACCTGTGCGAGTGATCGGCTGCTGCGCTCTTGCCGCAACAATCGCTCCTGCAATCGATTGAGCATACCGTTCTTCGCCATATTCCCTGATCACCCTGCGGATGTCGCGTTCGGTTGCGCGCGCAAGCCACGCGCTGGCCGTCTCACCCTTCGTCGTATCCATCCGCATGTCGAGCGGACCGTCATGCCTGAAGCTGAATCCCCGCGCGGCGGTGTCGAGCTGGGGCGAGGACACCCCGAGGTCGAGCAGGATGCCGTCGACGGCGGCGATGCCGCGCGCATGCAGACGCTTGTCGATCGAGTCGAAGCTCGCATGATCGATATGGAAGCGTTCATCGATGATCTGCCGCGCGCACTCGACCGCCTCCGGATCCTGGTCGAATGCGAACAGCCGACCAGCCGTGCCGAGGCGCCCGAGCAGCGCACGGCTGTGGCCGCCGCGTCCGAAGGTACCGTCCACGTAGGTTCCTGATTGCCTGACTGCCAGCGCCTCGACTGCGGCTTCCAGCAGCACCGGGGCGTGCCGCGAGCCATCGTTCACAGCGAAAAGCCCTCCAGCCCGGGCGGCATGCCGCCCCCGGGAAATCCGGAGACGCGCGCGCTCTGTTCGCTCCAGCGCCCGCTGTCCCACATCTCGAACTTGCGACCCTGACCGACCAGGGTCACCGCACGCGAGAGCGACGCGAACTCGCGCAGCGCCGGGCTGACCAGGATGCGGCCCTGCGCGTCCATCTCGACATCGTCGGCGTAACCGCCGATCAGCCGCTGCAGCCCGCGCACGCGGTCGTCGAAACTCGGCAGCTTCATCAGCTGGTCGTAGATCGGCTCCCATTCGGGCAGCGTGTACAGCAGCAGGCAACGGCTGGGGTCGGCGGTGACGACCAGGCGGCCGTCACCCTGCGCGAGCAGCGCATCGCGATACTTCGTCGGGATCGCCAGCCGGCCCTTGCCGTCCATGCTGAGCTGTGCGACACCTCGAAACACCCGGACCCCCTCGGCCCATCGGCCATGTCTCTATACAAAGGAAAGAGGGTGCTGCCGGATCTCCAGCCGATTCGAGCCTGGAATCTCCCCAATTCACCACTTCTTTCCACCCAGCCCCACGTTAACCCTAATTTTTCTGCCGGTCAACGGATCAATCGTGATTTATCGTGGATGAACAAGGACTTATCTGGCAAAGCAGACGAGCGGGAACATCATTCATTACTCGAATGAAATGAGACGCGTAACCGTCGAACTGAAGGTATTACTTTAAGTTCGAAGCGCCAGGGCTCGTTGCAGAGGCCCCTGGCGGACGCGAACGGGCGACCGGCGGGGGCCCCGCAGGGCCAGGGAACGAATGAGGGGTGCGTGAAGTCGGCCGATAAGCCGGGTTCTGTCGAGGACAGTCATTCATCTGGGCCGGCGGTTACCCGACGGCTCGAGCGACCTACCCGGGGGCAACGCGAGCAGCGCCAGTGCCCCCCTATTTGGTCTTGCTCCGGATGGGGTTTGCCGTGCCATTCGCGTTGCCGCGAACGCGGTGCGCTCTTACCGCACCGTTTCACCCTTGCCTGTGCCTTTCGGCCATCGGCGGTCTGTTCTCTGTGGCACTTTCCGTCGCCTTGGGCAATGACTCTCGCCACCGCTTGCTGCGCCCGGCCGTTAGCCGGCATCCCGCTCTGTGGAGCCCGGACTTTCCTCCGCACCGACGAGCGGCACGGCGACTGTCTGGCTGACTTCACGCCCGCGCAGTGTAGCCCAATGCAAGGCGACGGCCCGATGTTTCGGCGGCCGTGTTCCGTGCACGGCCCGCGCGGCCAGTTCGTGCGCGACTCAGGCCTCGGGCAGTTGCCGCCATTGCAAAGGCTCGCCCGCCCGCAGGGGTACCAGCGTATCCGCCCCGTATGGATACTCCAACGGCGCATCCCAGCTTTCCCGCACCAGCACCACCTTGCCGGTATTGCGCGGCAGCCGGTAGTAGTCGGGGCCATGGAAGCTCGCGAACGCCTCGAACCGGTCGAGCGCACCGGCCCGGTCGAAGGCTTCGGCATACAGTTCCAGTGCAGCATGCGCGTTGAAGCAGCCGGCGCAACCGCAGTCGGTCTCCTTGGTGTGCCGTGCGTGCGGCGCGCTGTCGGTGCCGAGGAAGAACTTCGGGTTACCCGACGCGGCCGCGTCCATCAGCGCCTGGCGGTGCACCTCGCGCTTGAGTACCGGCAGGCAGTAGTAGTGCGGCCGGATGCCACCGACGAAAATGGCGTTGCGGTTCATCAGCAGATGGTGAGGCGTGAGCGTCGCGGCAACCTCCGGGCCACAGGACTCGACGAAGGACACAGCGTCGCGCGTGGTGATGTGCTCCATCACCACGCGCAACCCCGGCATGTCGCGAACCAGCGGCGCCAGCACGCGGTCGATGAACGCGCGTTCTCGGTCGAACAGATCGACGCTCGTGTCGGTGACTTCGCCATGCACGAGCAGCGGCAGGCCGAGGCGCTGCATCGCCTCGAGCGCAGGCCGCGCGCGGTCGACATCGGTCACGCCGGAATCGGAGTTTGTCGTCGCGCCTGCCGGGTAGTACTTCACCCCTTTCACGACGCCGGAGGCCACGGCGGTGTCGATCTCCGCAGCCGTGGTGCGATCGGTCAGGTAGAGCGTCATCAGCGGCTCGAACCGACTGCCAGCCGGCAGCGCAGCCATGATGCGTTCGCGGTATGCAAGCGCCATGGCGGTGGTGGTCACCGGCGGGCGCAGGTTGGGCATCACGATCGCGCGGGCGAACTGGCGCACGGTGTGGGGAAGCACTGCAGGCAGGTACTCGCCGTCGCGAAGGTGCAGGTGCCAGTCGTCCGGACGGGTCAGCTCGATGCGGTCGATCCGCGCACTGGTAGTGGTTGCAGCGGGAGTCTTCGATTCGGTGAGGGTAACGGTGGCGTTCAAGGCAGCATCCCGGGTTATGGCAGTGCGTGACCGGACGAAACAACAGCCCTCAGCTTAGCGGCTCTTCAGCGCAAGCGCGAGCTTGTACGCATGGTCGCGCGGCACGCCGCAAAGGCGCGAAGCCACATGCGCCGCCCGGCTCGCAGGCAGTTCGGCGAGCAGTTCAGCCAACACGCGCTCGGTCTCGACATCGCCGGCAGCGGGCGCCGCCCCCGGTTCGTCGACCACGAGCACGAATTCGCCGCGGCGCCGGTCGGCATCCGCCTCGATCCAGCCGACCGCATCGGACAGCGGACAGACATGGACCGATTCGAACAGCTTGGTCAGCTCGCGTGCGATGACCACCGTGCGACTGCCTCCGAGCAGCGCGCACAGGTCGCCCAGCGACTCGACGACGCGATGCGGCGACTCATAGAAGACAAGCGCGGCTGGCACATGGCGTACCGCCTCGATCGCGCTGCGCCGCCGCTCGCCGGTAGCCGGCAGGAAACCGCAGAACAGGAAGGCGGACGGCTCCAGCCCGCTGACCGACAGCGCCGTGATCGCTGCATTGGGACCCGGCACGGCGCACACCGTCTGGCCGGCCAGACGCACGGCGCGCACCACGCCCGCGCCGGGATCGCTGATGGCCGGCGTCCCGGCATCGCTCACCAGCGCGACGCTCGCGCCCCCGCGAAGCAACTCGACGATCCGTTCGGCCTGGGCACGTTCATTGTGGGCATGGAGCGGCAGCATGCGCCCGCGCGGTGCCGCCGCGCCTGCCGAGAACAGCTTGCGCGTGACCCGAGTATCCTCAGCGGCTATCCAGTCGGCGGCTTCGAGTATCGACCGCGCCCGCGGCGATAGATCGCCCAGGTTTCCGATCGGGGTGGCCACCACATATAATCGGCCGGGCTCAGCGGCGGGTCGGCCGGGATCTTTTCCTTCATGCTGCATGTTGTAATCCTCGCATTGCGCCGCCAAGTCTGCGGCATCCGCATACTGGTGACCAGCGTGCTGTCGGCTGCCGCGCTGCTGGCGAGCACGGTATCGCCCCTGGCCGCCCAGCCCCAGCCGCCGTCTCCCGCCGGCCCGTCGACCGCCCCTACGGGCGCGCGGGTCGTGGCCATACTGCTGCCGCTCGACTCCCCCGTGTTCGGCACGGCGGCGACGCATGTACGCAACGGTATCCGGGCAGCGTGGGCGCACTCCGCAGCCAAGGGGCGCATCGACCTGCGCTTCATCCCGGTCGGCGACCAGCCGAACGATGTGATCGCCATCTACAACCAGGCGCTGGCCGCTGGCGCGCACGCGATCGTCGGACCGCTGATCCGCGACCAGGTCACCGCGCTGGCCAACGCGCTTGCTCTCGGTGCACAGGTGCCCACGCTGGCGCTCAACGTCGCCGACGGAGACGTGCGGCTGGCACGCAACCTCTTTCTGTTCGGCCTGTCGACCGAAGCCGATGCACGCCAGGTCGCGCGGTTAGCGCTGCGAGACGGCCGTCGACGTGCCCTGATCCTGACCCAGCCCAACCAGTTCTCCCGCCGTTTGCAGCAGGCCTTCATAGAGTCGTTTTCCGAGGGGGGCGGCGCGATCGCGGGCCAGCACGCGGCAGTCACCGACCTGGCGTCGATGAACCGGATGCGCGCAGCCGCGGCCAGCCAGGGCGCAGACATGATCTTCATTGCGGCCGACCTGCCGACAGCGCGCATGGCGCGCCCGTTCCTCGACACGCAACTGCCGACCTATGCAACGTCGCAGCTGTGGTCGGGCCCGATCGACCCGAACGCCAACATCGACCTGAACGGCACCCGCCTGCTCGACATGCCGTGGCTGCTGGAACCGGACCATCCCGCGGTGATGGTGTTCCCGCGCAGCCAGCCCGTACTCGCGCCGGAGAACGAGCGCCTCTATGCGTTCGGCATCGATGCCTATCGGCTCGCCGAACTGGCGCTCGAGCGCGGCATCCAGCCCGGCCTCTCGCTCGACGGGGTCACGGGGCGAATCACCCTCGAGCGAAGCAACTGGCTGGTGCGCGAGCCGATCCCGGCGCGGGTCTGGCAGGGGCAGCTCGTGACGGGCACCGAACGCCGGTAACGCCCGGGCCATGGCGCGTACCACCCGTCAGGCGGATGGCCACGAAGGCGAAGACCAGGCCGCCGCGCACCTTGCCGGGGCCGGCCTGCGCGTGCTGTCGCGCAACTGGCGATGCCGTGCGGGTGAACTGGACATCGTCGCGCGCGATGCGGACGGCACACTGGTGTTCGTCGAGGTGCGACGACGGGCATCGGCGGCCTTCGGCGGCGCGGCAGCCAGCATCACCCCGGCCAAGCAGCTGCGGCTCGCCCGCGCCGCAGAGCTCTACCGACAGGTGATGCGCTGCACACAACAGCCCTGCCGCTTCGATGTCGTGCTGATCGAGTCGGGGCGACTCGAATGGATCCGCGACGCGTTCCAGCCCGGCGTCTGACCAATGACGCACCGGAAGGCCGGCATCACCGCACCTGCCCGCGCGTTGCGTCGTAGAATGACCGAATGGAACCCAAGGAACTGCTCGAACGTATCGCTGCGCGATTCGAGGAAAGCGCCCGCCTGAAGCGGGAAGTCGCTCCGATGCTCGCAGAGCCCATCCTCGCCGCAGGTCGCGCGATGGCCGCGACACTGGCGGCCGGCGGACGCGTACTGGCCTGCGGCAACGGCGGATCTGCGGCCGATGCCCAGCATTTCGCGGCGGAGCTGCTCAACCGCTTCGAGTGCGAACGCCCGCCGCTGGCCGCCATCGCGCTGACCACGGACAGCTCGACGCTGACCTCCATCGCGAACGACTACGACTACCGGCAGGTGTTCTCCAAGCAGGTGCGGGCGCTGGGACGCGGCGGCGACGTGTTGCTGGCAATCTCGACCTCGGGCAATTCGCCCAACGTGCTCGCCGCGATCGAGGCCGCACGCGCGGCCGGGATGCGCGTGGTCGCACTGACAGGCCGAGACGGCGGCAGCATCGGGCGCAGCCTGGCCGATGGCGACATCGAGCTGCGCGTACCGCACCCGAGCACCGCACACGTGCAGGAAATCCACATCCTCGCGCTGCACTGCGTCTGCGATGCGATCGATCAGATCATGTTTCCCGAGGAGGCACAATGAACCGACGCCTGGCTGCACTTACCATTGCGCTCACCGGCCTTGCTGCCGGCGGCTGCGTACCGCTGATGGTCGGGGGCGTCGCGACCGGCATACTCGTCGCCGACGACCGGCGCAGCAGCGGCACCGTCGTCGACGACCAGAACATCGAACTGCGCCTGGCCAATGAGATCAGCACGCAGTTCGGCAAGGTCTCCAACGCCAACGTGACATCCTACAACCGCGTCGTTCTGATCACTGGCGAAGCCACCACCGAGCAGGTCCGTGCCGGCATCGACAAGGTCGTGCGGGCGCAGGCGGGCGTACGCCACGTCCAGAACGAGCTGCAGATCGCGGGACCCAGCTCGCTCACCGCGCGCAGCAACGACTCGTTCATCACCGGCCGGGTGAAGGCGCGCATCGTCGACAACCAGGCCAGGGGCAAGGATCCGCGGGTGCAGGCCAACCACGTGAAGGTGGTGACCGAAGCCGGCGTCGTGTATCTGATGGGGCTGCTCACCGCCGCAGAAGCCGACCAGGCCGCCGAGATCGCGCGCACCACCAGCGGCGTGGCCCGCGTGGTGCGCGTGTTCGAACTGATCAAGCGAGCGCCGGTGGAACCGGCAGCGGCACCGCCGAAGTGACCGGCGCGCTCAGCCGGCGCCGAGCCGCTTCCTGAGGAGGCGCAGCACGCTGCCCAGCAGCGGTATCGATTCGTACAGCTCTCCGGCTGCGTCCCAGTAGTCGCGGTGGTACGTCACGCGCCCGTCGGCATCGAATCGCAGCTGTGACGCGCCGTGGATGCGACGCAGTGGCTTGCCCGGGCTGGCCCGGTACTCGAGGTCCCAGGTCAGCCAGGCGGTAGCGCCGTCGATCGCGCGCTCCAGGATCACGAAGCGCGGTGAATCGACCTGCCGGAACATGTGCACGAAGATGCGCTCGATCGCCTCGGGGCCGCGGACCTCGTTGAACGGGTCGCGGAACCAGGCATCGGCCGCATAGACCTCGCGCAGTTCGCCGGTACGCGCGGGTGTGAGCCCGGTGTAGAGCGACTCCAGGCGTGCCAGGGCCGCGCGCGTGTCCATGCTGGTCACAACCCGGTGAAGCGCCGCACCAGCCGGAAGTACAGTCCGTAGGGCAGCAGGCGGAACAGGCGCAGCCAGCGCGTGAACCGCTTCGGGAAGTGGATCTCGAAGCGGCCGCTGGCAAGGCCATCGACGATATGCGTCGCGGCTTCGTCGGCACTGATCAGCGCCGGCATCGGGAACTCGTTGCGGTCGGTCAGCGGCGTCCTGACGAAGCCTGGATTCACGATCCACACGCCGATGCCACGTGGCGACAGGTCGAGGTACAGCGTCTCCGCCAGGTTGATCAGCGCGGCCTTCGTGGCGCCGTACACCAGACTGGTCGGCAACCCGCGGTAGCCGGCGACCGACGAGCAGATCGCGATGCCGCCGCTGCCCTGGCGCAGCATCTGCGGCAGCACGACCGCCAGCGAATCGAGGACCGACAGCAGGTTGGTATCGACCAGCCGATGCGCGACCGCGGAGTCCAGTGTCCAGGCGCGCACCGGCTCGTGGGTCCCCTGCAGGAAAATCGCCATATCGATGCCACCCCACGCATCCGTCATCTCGCGCAGCGCCGCCTCGAGCTGATCGACGCGCGTTGCATCGAGCGGCAGCGCCAGTACGTTCGACGGCCGGGTGGACGCGGCGAGTTCATGCAGCGCGGCGCCGTTGCGCGCCGACACAGCAACCTTCGCGCCGCGGGCGATCAACACCTTCGCGAGCGCGTGACCGATGCCGCTGCTCGCGCCGATCAGCCAGACTCGCCTGCCTTTCCAGTCCCTGATCGGGGCATTCAACATGACGGCCTGCGGGGGGCGGATGCGTGGATCGGAAGGGACGGGTACATGCGCGGAGGGAGGCCTGGGCTCAGCTGGCGATCGCTGCCGCGAGCGACGCGAGGAGCAGCGACAGCAGCACGCCCAATGTCAGCATCGAGCGCAACGCAAGGTACCACGCGGGCAGGCCTAGCGCGCGAGCGGCGCGGTAGTCCACGGCCAGTTGCACGATGAAGCCGGTCCCGAGCAGCGCGAGCGAGGCGATGAACGACGGGAACAAGGCGAGCCATCCCCACAGGGCGGGAACCACCGACCAGCCGAAGCAGGCCGCGCTGGCCGGATGCCGCGGCACCATCAGTGCAATGCCCCAGTGGATGGCCCCGACGAAGGTCAGGATCACCGCGCCGTAGGCGACCAGCGCCTGCTGCGCGAGCGGATGCCACGCGGCGTCGGTCGCCAACGGCAACAACGCGCACGCCAGGAACGGCAGCAGGCCGGCCAACCCTGGCCACAGCGCCGCTGGCGGAACGTCGCGCAAGCCGCCTCCAGGCGTCATTTACGGCTGAAGCTCAGCGTGACCTGGCCGAGCCGGATACCCCACTTGCTCATCACCGCGGTGTTGAGCATCACCTTGTCGTCGATCAGGTACATCCAGTCGTCGAAGCGGACATGCCAGGTGCGACCGGACACCGGCAGCGCGAGCGTATAGGCCCAGTAGAGCGCGTTACCCGCCGCCCGGCCCTCGGCTGTGCCGACCACGTCATCGGCGGTGCCGGTATACGTCCCTGCGCCCGTCCGGGTGATCGTCCAGACCCGACGCTGCTTCTCGCCATCCGACCATTCGAAGCGTTCGTCGAGCGTGCCGACATTACCCTCCCACTTAGCATCGATGGTCACGACGAAGCGCCGCTCGACCTTGCCCGACCGACTCTGGAACATGCCGTGTCCGATCAGCGTGCCGTTGAAATATGTCTGCAGGTCGAGCACCGGCTTCTCGGCGGAGTAGGCCTGCGGTTCGACCGACGCACATCCGGCGAACGTGGCAGATGCCACCAGCGCGGCGAACAGCATGCGAAGCCGGCGCAGCGCGCGGTCGCACACGGATTCGGGAAGGAATACAGTGATCATCGGTACCTCCGGGGACGGTCAGAAACGGGCGTTGCGCCAGGCGGACCAGAGCAGCGCGGCCGCGACCAGCTTCAATGCACAGGGAACGATCGCATAGGTGAACGCCAGCGCGGACAGCGCTATGGCATCCTGCGAACCGGCGACGTAGCCCAACCCCTCCAGCAGCGGCAGGGCGATGCCGCCGGCAACCGCAAGGGTCAGCTTGTTCACGAAATTCCACAGACCGAAGTAGGCGCCTTCGCGCTGGCTGCCATGGCCGTTGGCATCGATGACCCGGGCCAGGAGCGCCGGTGGCAGCGCGAGATCGGCACCGAACGCGAAGCCCGACAGGACGCAGATCGCCGCAAAGCCCCACACCGCGCCCGCGTCCAGCCAGTAAGCCCAGACGAAGGCGGCCACCGCAGCCACCATGCCGGCCAGCCAGACCACGTGCAGGCTGAATCGGGTGGCCAGTTTCATCCACAACGGCATGCTGACCGCGCCGGCGATGAAGTAGAGCGCCAGGAAGGCAGGAACGTAACCGGCCAGCCCGAGTCGGTCGGCGACGAAGAACTGGAACACGGTCGCGGTGATCGACGGCGCGATGGCGTTCAGTGCGAATACCAGCAACAGCCAGCGGAAGCGTCCGCTCGCCAGTGGCACGACGAAGGCAGAGAACGGGTTGGACCGCGGGCCCGCAGCGGGCACGCCGGCCGGCGATGGCCGCGGCGCGCAACGCGCGAGCAGGTATACGGTAGCCCCCAGCGCGGCCAGGAACACCGCCACCATCGCAGCCATGCCGATCACCTGCGGCAGCACCGCGCCAGCCAGTACGCCAACGAGCCCCGCGCCTTCCCGCGCACCGGTGATTCGCGCACGACCTGCATCGTCATTGGCAAGTTCGGAGCCCCAGGCCTGGTAGGCGACGATCGCCAGCGAGTAGCCGATGTACGCGGTAGCCAGCGTGGCGGCAAGCCAGCCTGCACTTGCCACCTCGCCCATGCCCGCAGGCGGCACCAGCAGCAAAGCGAATCCGATGGCCAGAACCGGCGCACCGATCAGCACGGGCGGCAGGTAGGACGCGCGCTGCTTCTGCACATCGACCCATGCCCCGAGCAGCGGATCGACGACGGCGTCGATCAACCGGGTGAGGAAGAACACAACCCCGATCACCGAGAGCGAAAGCCCCGTACGCGCGTTGTAGAACGCCGGCAAAAGGATATTGATCGGCAGCGCGGTCATCAGCAGCGGCACGCTGAACAGACTGTATGCGGCCAGTTGCGATGAAGCGAGCCGACCCGGACCGCCCTGCCGGGGAGGGGCTGGCGACGGCACGGTCAGGACTTGCCGAGCAGGCGGTTGCGCAGCTGCGGCTCGCGCGTCCTGGGGTCCAGCCAGATGGCGAAGAATGCGCGTGCGAAGACCGGATCGTCGATGGTGCCCAGCGAGCGATCCTGGTTGAAGAAGGCGGCACCCCCACCCTTTAGGTTGAGGCCGACCAGCCGATCGCCGCGGCCGACGTCGGGGAACGTGCGCACCATCGCCGGCAACCAGCGGGCATGTCGCGTTTCGTCGGTGAATCCGACGCGCTTCATCTCGGTGATGCTGCTCTCGGCCAGCGCCTTGCCCGTGATGTCGCGGGCATAGACGATGTCCAGCGCGAAGGTATCGGCGCTGTCCCAGCTCGCATCGCGCACCCACAGTGCCGCATCGTATACGTGCAGGCCGAACCAGCGCATGGTGCCGGCCCCGATCCGGCGCAGCTCACCTGACTGCGCGACGACCAGCGGCGGCAGCAGGGACAGCGCATGGTTGACGGTAGCCGCCGCGCCGGCCGGCCCGGCCCGCAGCGCCACGACCGGTGCCAGCAGCGAAAGCGCACCACCCAGGCCCAGCAGCCTGCGCCGGCCGGCAGTTTGGATGCGATTCATCGGGAGCCTCCCTGGAAAAGACGCGACAGTTCGAAATGGAGCACGTCGGTGCGGCCGGAATCGAAGCCCGCAGCGCAATAGCACAGGTAGAACCGCCACATGCGGATGAATCGGTCATCGAAGCCGAGCGCGCGCACCCGAGGTTCGGCTTCGGTGAATGCCTTCAGCCAGCGACGCAGGGTCTCCGCATAGTCGCGCCCGAACGCCTCGCTCGCGTGGAGCTGCAGGCCCGCACGCCCGGCCTCCCGGGCGAACGCGGTCTCGGAAGCAAGCATGCCGCCCGGGAACACGTACTGCTGGATGAAGTCGGTGCCCCTGCGGTAGCGACCGAAAACCTCGTCGTGGATCGTGATGCCCTGGATCACGGCACGGCCTCCCGGCTTCAGCACGTCGTGGATGGCACGGAAGTAGGCCGGCCAGAAGCGCTCGCCGACCGCTTCGTACATCTCGATCGACACCACATGGTCGTACTGACCGTCGATGTCGCGGTAGTCGGTGTACGACAGTTCGACCAGTCCGGACAGGCCGGCGGCGTCGATACGCTGCCGCGCGAATTCGAGCTGCGCCGGCGACAGCGTGATGCCTCGCACCCTGCAGCCGCGGCGTGCAGCCGCTTCGGCAAAGCCACCCCAGCCGCAGCCGATCTCGAGGATGTGCTCCCCCGGCCGGGCACCGAGCCGGTCGAGGATACGTTCGTACTTGGCCTGCTGCGCACGGTCGAGCGGCTGCGCCGGGTTGCCCCCGAACCATGCCGACGAGTAGCTCATCGTCGGGTCCAGCCACAGCCGGTAGAAATCATTACCCAGATCGTAATGGGCGACGATGTTGCGCCGGCTGCCGGAGCGGGTGTTCGCGCGCGACCAGTGGCGCAGCCGGTACCAGAGCACGGCTACCCAGTTGCCGTAGAAGGCGCGCTCGATGCGCTGCTGGTTGAGCAGCGCGATAGTCAGCAGGTCCGCCGGACGATCGATATCGCAGTCGCCCGACATGTAGGCCTCGGCCAGCCCGATATCGGCCTTGCGCAGGATATCTTCGGCCGCCGCCCAGGAGCGCAGGGTCAGCGTGGCGTGGGGACCAGCCTCGCCGCCGCACGACAGCCACTCGCCATCCGGCGTCACCAGGTCGATGCGCCCGATGCGGATCTGGTCGAGCACTCGCATGAACAACTGGCCGGCCGGGGGCATCGCGGCGCGGATCCGGCGCACCGACTCCCGGTCGGTGACCGGCTGCGCATCCGTGTCGCGCGACTGCTCGACGGTAACTTCAGTCATCAATGAACCTTTCAGAGGGATAGGAACGCAGCTTCGACGGGCCGGTACACCGGCGCATCTAGCGCGTCGTCGTTTCGACCGGTGGGACCGGCTTACGATGGAACACGGCTCCCTTGAGCCAAAGCCTGAATGCCTGCAGGTGGATGCGCGCGATCACCCCCGCCATCAGCCAGGGCAGTCGCAGGAAGGCGCGCAGCAGCGCCGCGTCGGATGGCGACCCGGCCGCGCCCGACAGCGAGGTGGTCAGTTGCGGCACGCCCGCGCATTGATAGTCGATCCTGAACAGGCAGCGCCCTTCGTCTTCATGGAAACGGAAGCCGTACTCGCCGTCGACCGGGAAGAACGGTGACACATGGAACACCTTGCGTGCATGCAACCGCATGCCGGTGCCGATCACGGCACCGTCGGGACGGGCCACCAGATAGTTGTGATGCTCGCCGAACGTGTTGCTGACTTCGCACATCACGGCCCTCAGCCCGCCCTCACGGTCATGGCACATCCAGAAACTCACCGGATTGAATGCATGACCGAGCACCCGGGGGAGTGTATAGAGAACCACTTCGCCATCGGCAGCCTGCAGGCCGTTGTCCCGCAGCAGCAGCCGTATCCAGGGGCCGAGCGGAGAACCGTCGCGGGGGCCGTAATCCCGCCGCATCAGGCTGAACAGGTTGAAGCGATCGATCCCGAACAGCCGCGGGTGGTCGTGAAGGCGACCCGATTCGATCCATGCCAGTGGCAGCCGAAGGAAGAACGCTGGATAACGAAACGAGTGTCCGACGGGAGACAGACGCCGATGCAGCACTTCACCGGCGCAGATCGCCGGTGTCAGTCCGCAGCCGACAGTCATGCCGTCCACGGCGCTTGCACGCCGAGCCCGGCGGCTACCGCCAGCGCCGACTTGAGACCGTCTTCATGGAAGCCGTAACCGGTCCATGCACCGCAATACCAGGTGCGGTTGACCCCCTGCATCGCAGGCAACCGCTGCTGTGCGGCCAACGCAGGCGCGTCGAGCATCGGATGCGCGTACTCGATGCGCCGGATCACGTGCGCCGGGGCAACCGTGCGGTACGGATTCAGCGTCACCATCACCGGGGTGGCCGTGGGCAGTGGTTGCAGGCGGTTGATCAGGTAGGTCACGCTGACCGATGCACCGGCACCGGGCAGGCCGCCCTGGCCGCCCTGGCCGCCCTGGCCGCCAGTACCGGTACCAGCGTAGTTCCATGCCGCCCACGCCACCTGCGAGCGCGGCAGGAACGAGGCATCGGTATGCAGCCACGCCACATTGGGCTGATAGCGCACCGCGCCGAGCAGTTCCGACTCCGCCCCGGAGGGATCAGCCAGCGCGGCCAGCGCCTGATCGCTGTGGCAGGCGAACACGACCTGATCGAAACGCTCGACCTGGCCGCCGCCCGTCACCTCGACGCTGTCCGGGAGCCTGCGCACGCGCGTGACCGGAGTCGATAGCCGTACGTCAGGCAGGTCAGCACAAAGCCGGCGCACGTACTCCCGACCGCCGCCCGTTACCGTCATCCAGCGCGGCCGCCGGGTGACCTGCAACAGGCCGTGATTGACGAAGAAACGGATGAAACTTGCCACCGGGAAAGCCCGCATCGACTCGACCGGACACGACCAGATCGCCGCAGCCATCGGCAGCAGGTACCAGTCACGAAAAGCCTCGCCGTAGCGGCCGCGCTCGAGGTAGGTTCCGAGGTCCATCGGACGCGCCGGGTCGGGATCGAAGAAGCCGGGAGCCTCGCGGTTGAAGCGCGCGATGTCGGCCAGCATGCCCCAGAAACGTGGCCGCACCAGGTTTCGCTTCTGGGCGAAGAGCGATGCGATCGATGTTCCGGCCCATTCGAGCCGGGGCTCTTCCATGCAGACACTGAACGACATGTCGCTGGTGACCGAGGACACGCCGATCAGGTCGAAGAGCGCGATGAGGTTGGGATAGGTGCGTTCGTTGAACACGAGAAAACCGGTATCCACCGGAAAGCGCTGCCCATCGACTTCGACGTCGATCGTGTTGGTATGGCCGCCCGGCCGCTCGCCGCCCTCGAACAGGGTTACCTTGTACCGATCGCGAAGAAGCCAGGCCGTGGCCAATCCGGATATGCCGGAACCCACCACTGCTATCGTTGTCTGCTGCACCCGCCGTCATCCTTCTGGTTTGGTGCCGGGATCTTCAGGCCCTGCGTCAGCCTGGCCTGCGACGCACGATGTTAATCGAGCGTCGCATCCTGACAATCCCGTTTGCGAGGGCTTGCCGTGTGCTGAATGATCTGTCCCGCCGGGTTACTGGACAGCTACGGCGGGGGGCGTCGACCATTCCCAGTCCTGGAAACGCCTGCTCGCACAGATCACTTGTCCTAGTCAGTATCGCCCGCTTGATGTAGTCTCAGCAAATCCCCTCGCTTGTGTCTAACCTGTACCATGGACAAGAAAACTTCGGTGATTGAGGAACCGGGCGCTGAACGTGCACCGGTGAACATCAGTTCGGTGGAGCGCGATACCGGCCTGTCGAAAGACGCGCTGCGCGTCTGGGAGCGCCGGTACGGATTTCCGCAACCCTACCGCGATGCCCATGGTGAGCGCATCTACCCGTCCGACCAGGTCGACAAGCTGCGCCTGCTCAAACGGCTGCTCGACCAGGGCCACCGGCCGAGCAAGATCATCTCGAAGTCGCTCGACGAGCTGAATGCACTCTGCAACGAAGCGGAAAGCCCGGCGCACAGCCCCGACGTCGAGGCACTGCTCAACCTGGTGCGCTCGCACAAGTCGCTGGAACTGCGTCAGACACTGACCCAGAACCTGTTGCGCGACGGCCTGCGTCCGTTCGTGCTCGACATCGTGGTGCCCCTGAACCGCGCGATAGGCAACGCGTGGGTACGCGGCGAAATCGCCGTTTTCGAGGAGCACCTTTACACAGAGCAGATGCAGGGACTGCTCCGCAATGCGATTGCCAGCATCCAGTTGCGCGGCCATTCGCCACGCGTGCTGCTCACTACGCTGCCCGGCGAACTGCACGGCATGGGACTGCTGATGGCCGAAGCATTGCTCACGCTGGAGGGCGTGTACTGTGTTCCGCTCGGCATCGAGACGCCGGCGGCCGACATCGTCGCGGCGGCGCTGGCGCACGACGTCGATATCGTTACCATTTCGTTCAGTTCCGCATTCCCGGCACGGCTTGCGACCGGTAGTATCCGTGAATTGCGCGAAATGCTTCCGGCACGGATAGCCCTCTGGGTCGGCGGCGACGCCATGCTGCGCGCCCGCACGCCCGGGGAAGGCGTCGAAGTGCTCCGCGGGCTCGAACAGATCATCACCGCCCTGGGCGAATGGCGGGCCCGCCTGTCAGACTGAAACCCTGATGCTCTATCCTAAGATCTTCCGTCAGCTGGAAAAAGTCCGCTGGAACATGGCAGACGATATCCCGTGGGATACGTTCGACGCCGCATTGCTCACCGACGAGCAGGCGAAGACGATCAAGATGAACGCGATCACCGAGTGGTCCGCGCTCCCGGCCACCGAGATGTTCCTGCGCGACAACCGCCACGACAGCGATTTCTCCGCCTTCATGTCAGTCTGGTTCTATGAAGAGCAGAAGCATTCGCTGGTGCTCATGGAATACCTGCGGCGCTTCCGGCCCGACCTGCTCCCGACCGAAGAAGAACTGCACGCGGTACGGTTCGATTTCGACCCGGCCCCGTATCTCGAGACGCTCACGCTCCATTTCTGTGGCGAACTCCGGCTGACGCAGTGGTACCAGTGTGCGGCCGAGTGGCATACCGAGCCGGTGATCCAGCACATCTACCGGCTGGTGTCGCACGACGAGGCCCGGCATGGCGGCGCGTATCTCCGCTACATGCAGCAGGCCATCGAGCGGCTCGGCGACGAGGCCAGACGGGCGTTCGCCAAGGTGGGTGTGCTGATGGCCTCGGCCGGCCGCACTGGGCAGGCACTGCACCCGACCAACCTGCATGTGAGCAAGGCCCTGTTCCCGAACGATACGGTACAGAGTCGCCTGCCCGATCCAGCCTGGCTCGAATACTGGCTCGACCAGCAGATCCGCTTCGACCGCGACTGGGAAGGAAAGGTGGTCGGCTCGATCCTCAAGAAGCTCTCGACCCTGCTCGGCCAGAACTTCGACACGGTGCAGTCGCTCAATCGCTATCGGAAGATCCTGAATGCTGGCGCCGTGGCGCCGGCTGCAGGCGCCACGGCGTCGGCCTGAGCCCGATGGCGGCTGATCCATCGTCGCCGCCGGCGGCACCCGGCTTCGAGCGCAAGGTCTGTACGCCCGACCAAGTGCAGCAGCGGGCAGCGCAGCTGGCCGCACCGGTCGTGTTTACCAATGGCTGCTTCGACCTGCTTCACCGGGGCCATGTAACCTATCTGGCGCAGGCCCGTGCGCTCGGCGCTTCATTGGTGGTCGCCCTGAACAGCGACGCATCGGTACGCCGTCTCGGCAAGGGCGATGATCGGCCCGTGAATACCCTGGCAGACCGGATGGCCGTGATGGCCGCCCTGGAATTCGTGGACCTGGTCACATGGTTCGACGCCGACACGCCGCTGGAGCTGATCGAAGCAATCGCACCGGAAGTGCTGGTGAAGGGCGGCGACTGGCCGGTCGATCGCATCGTCGGCGCCGCCGGCGTCATTGCACGAGGCGGTCAGGTCGTGTCGATCCCGTTCATCCACCAGCGCTCGACCACCGCACTGCTCGAGCGCATCCGAGCCCTGTAGCGTTCCGACCGGTCAGAAGACCCGGTAGTGCAGGCCGAAACCGGAGCGGCTGCAGAGCAGCGGGTCGAAGCAGCGGGGCCCGTACCAGCCCGGGCCGTAGATCGCCGGATGGCGCGGAACGACCCGGTACTGTTCGCGCGCCAGCGGCGCGGGCTGTATGTTCACCGGTGGCCCGACCTCTTTCGAGGGCGGCAGAGTGCCCTCGGGCAACCGCTCGGTGCGGCCCAGTTCGGCGGTCGTCGCACACCCGGCCGCCAACGCGGCGAGGCACGCAACGAGGGACGCACGCCCCATGCGCACGGCATTGGCCACCGGAACATCGGAACGTGAATGACGCAGCATCGGAACGGCAGGCATGACGAACGATCTCCTGGGAACCATCAACGCGGCCACCGGCATCCGGGTTTACCGCATCGCTCAGCCATGCAGCCCCACACTGTACGCCGATACGGTGCTTCCAGCACACCGTTCGATCCCGTACCATCACGGGATTCGCGTATGCGACCATCCGGCGAGCTTTACGACATGAGCAGCAGCGAGTCCAGCATCGACGCGATCGCCGCCGGCGTGCCGCAGCGGCGCGAACTGATCGCCAGCCGAGTGCTGCTCGGCATGATCGCGGGTGGCGCCAGCCTGCCCGATGTGCTCGCCGCGCTGTGCAAGAACATCGAGGCGCAGGCTCCGGGCGCCTGCTGCTCGGTGATGCTGATCCAGGACGAACGCATCCATCTCGTCGCCTCGCCGAGCCTGCCCGAGCCCTACGGGCAGGCGATCGATCGGCTGCCGATCGGTCCGCAGGCAGGCTCGTGCGGGTACGCAGCCTTTTCCGGCCAGCAGGTCATCGTGGAGGACATCGCGACGCATTCGGCCTGGGCGACCTATGCCCCGATCGCGCTGAAGCATGGCCTGCAGGCCTGCTGGTCGACGCCGATCCTCGGCGCATCCGGCAAGGCCATGGCCACCTTCGCGGTGTACTACCGCGAGCGCCGACGCCCGGAACAGCGCGAAATCGACCTGGTGAAAGGCGCCACCGACCTTGCGAGCATCGTGATCGAGCGCGATCGGTCAGCCGAGGCGCTGCGCGACAGCGAAGCGAGCTACCGTGCACTGGTCGAGACAGCGCCACTGGGCATCTTCGTGCTCACTCGCGACCGGTTCGTCTACGCAAACGCGGCACTGGCCCGCATGCTCGGCGCGCCCAGCACGGATGAACTGATCGGCCGCAGCATCGTCGGGCATGTGCAGCGCAACTCGCGGCCCGGGCTTGCGGAGCGCCTCGGCCATACCAGCAAGCGCGGCACTACCACCCGCGTCGAGGTGAAGCTGCTGCGGATGAACGGCGCCGAGTTCGAAGCCGAACTGATCGCCACGCCCATGAGCTTCGGCGGCGCGCACTCGATCCAGTGCATGGTGTCCGATATCTCCGAGCGCAAGCATGCCGAAAGGCGCATCAACTACCTTGCCCACTACGACGACCGCACCGGGCTGCCGAACCGCAACCTGTTCGTCGACCGCCTGTCTCAGGCCCTCGGGCATGCGCAGCGCAGCGGCAAGGCCGTCGCGCTGCTCTACCTCGACCTCGACCGTTTCAAGACACTCAACGACACGCTCGGCCATGCTGCCGGTGATGCATTGCTGCGCGCAGCCGGCACCCGCCTGACGGAATGCGTGCGTGCCCACGATACGGTCGCCCGGCTCGGTGGCGACGAGTTCGCCCTTATCCTCGCCGACCTCGCGCAGGCCGAACACGCGGAGATGGTGCTCGCCAAGATCTTCCAGGCCTTCGAGCGACCGTTCACCGTCGATCGGCGCCAGCTGTTCGTATCGACCTCGATCGGCATCGCGGCCTACCCGCGCGACGGCGCGACCTCCGAACTGCTGCTGAAGCACGCGGACATCGCAATGTACCGAGCGAAGGCTGCTGGCAGGAACACCTACCGTTTTTATCTGCCAGCGATGGGGCTGGGCCTGTCCGAAAGCCTTGCGCTCGAGACCGACCTGCCGGGGATCCTCGAGCGCGGCGAACTCGAACTGCATTACCAGCCGCAGATAGAGTCGTCGACCGGACGGATCATTGCGGTCGAGGCGCTGCTGCGCTGGCAGCATCCGCAACGCGGTGAACTGCATCCGGACGCCTTCATCCCGTTGCTGGAAGAGACCGGGCTGATCCGCAACGTCAGTGCATGGGCAATACGCCGGGCCTGCCGTGAGGCGCGCGAATGGATCGACAGCGAGGGCCGTCCGCTGCGCCTGGCGATCAATCTGTCGGCAAGCCAGTTCAAGGACCCGCGGCTGGCGGAACTGGTCGGGCAGATCCTCGCCGATGCGGACTTCGATGCGAAGCGGCTCGAGTTCGAGATCACCGAGCACACCCTGATGGAAGACACCAAGGGCACGCTCGATACGCTGCGCGCGCTGGCCCGGCTCGGCGCATCGATCTCGGTCGATGATTTCGGTACCGGCTATTCTTCGTTGTCCTACCTGAAACGGTTTTCGGTACAACGCCTGAAGATCGATCGTTCCTTCGTCGCCGAGATCACCGAGAAACACGACACAGCGGCGATCGTCGAGGCGATCCTCTCGCTGGCGCGCAGCCTTTACATCGAGGTTGTCGCCGAGGGCGTCGAATCTGCCGGCCAGCGCGATTTCCTGGCGTCGCGCGGCTGCGCGCTGATGCAGGGGTACCTGTTCTGTGCCGCGCTGTCACCGACACAGATGGAAGCGATGCTGAAGGGCGACGGGACAGCGTGGCAAAAGGAGCCACCGATACAGGACGATGCAGCCCCGTCAGCAATACCACCCGAAAGACGGGTACCGGCGGCGGCGCCCCTGACGTCTGTCGGCGCGGTCACCACGTTGCGACCGAGGTCAGCCCACTCCTGACCGGCCGCCGCTCACGGCATCGGCGCTCGGAACAGTCGGCGATCAGCGTGCCGGCACGGCCCCCGCTGGACACTCGATCGTGCCCAGAGAACTGTCAGGGAAGTTCGCCTGCTTCAGTTGCAGCACGCGCGCCATCACCGCCTCGCCAGGCCCGCGCACGAGCCACTGCACGCCAGGCGCTGCCTGCCGCTCGATCACCCTGGCCGTGCGCACGCCGAGTTGCTGCAGCTTCAAGAGGTGTTCGCGCGCCTTTGCCTCGTCGGCGAACACGCCCAGTTCCACCGCGTTCTGCCAGTCGTCGCCCGTCTCGACCAGCGAATAACCGGTGACACCCAGCGCCTTCAGTTCGGCTACCTTGCGCTGTGCATCGGCCCGGCTCTTCTGGGGCGGCAATCCGACCCACCACGTCCCGGCCCCGATGACCTCCCACGGCGTGATCGCCTCGGCCGGTACCAGGCCTGCAAGCAGTTCACGCGCGCGCGCGGCATCGGCCTGCGCGAAAGGCCCCCAGGCCAGGCAGGCCGACGGCATTGCCGCCGCAACCACAGGTCGGGGTCTGTCCTGGCCGCCACCAACCACGCGCACCTGCTGCGCGTTCATCTGCAGGTCGAGCAGTTGGGCATCCGGGCTGCGCGCCGGACCGCCGAAACCGACCAGCGCGCCGAACAGCACGTTGGCTGCCAGCAGCAATGCAGCGATCCAGCGGATCATCGCGCCTCCTCGTGCATATCCACGTGCCCGCGCGCGGCCAGGCGCGCCTCGAGGGCGAGCACCAGTACCCCTTCGAGCACCAGCCACGGCAGGTGCAGCGGCGCGAGCGCAGCCAGCAAGGGCTGCAGCAGCGGCGCGCAACCACCGGTCAGCATCAGCTGCGGGGCTGACTCGCCGGCCGCGAGCATCGCGTCGCGCGTTCTCGACACCGCGCCCGCCATCGCCTGCAGCGCGCCGGTGACAATCGCATCGTCGGTGGACCGGGGCAATGGATCGAAGCTGCCGGCAGCCACCGGCAGGCGCGCGGTACCACGGGCGAGCGATGCACGCATCAGGTCGTAGCCAGGAACGATCAGGCCACCGAGGAAGCGGCCATCGGCAGCGAGCGCGTCGACAGTCATTGCGGTCCCGGCATCGACCACCAGTGCCGCCCCGCAGTTGCGCGCCCGGGCACCGGCCAGGGCCGCCCATCGATCTGCGCCAAGGCTGGCGGGGTTGCCGTACAGGTTGCTTACCCCCGCCGCCAGCGCGAGCGGCCGGATACGCCGCAACGGCACCGCGAGGCGCCCCGCGAGCCGCTCGAGTGCAGCGTCGGCCGCCGAACCGGCGACGCTGCAGGCGGCGATCTCGTCCGGCCGACCCCACGCCGCCCAGCAGTCAGGCAGCGCATCGACACCGGCGGAATCGACCGCGCCGTCGGCCAGCATGCGGCCGGCGACCGGTAGCCCGCCGGGGTGCACCGCCCACTTGATGCGCGTGTTGCCGAGATCGAGCGCGACGATCATTCGATCTCCGCCTGCTGCGGCCGGCGCCCGGCACCTACATCGGCCCTGGCGCGCGCGCGCGCCAGGCCGGGCTCGAACAGTTCGCCGCTGAACACGCGCCGGGTTTCGCCGCCGACTTCGATGCGCAGCGCGCCCTGCACGTCGACCCCGAGCATCGTGCCGCGCACGATGCCGCCGTCGGGCAGCGCAACCTTCACCGTGCGATGCAGGCTCGCACTGTGTGCCTGCCACTCGCGCCGGAACGGCGCGAAGCCCTCGCGGCCGAACCGTTCGAGCGCCGACGCCAGCCCGGAGAGCAGCGCGCCGAGGATGGCACTGCGGTCGAGGTTGTCGAACCCGCTGCGTGCGAGGTCGGTCACCGGCTGGTCGATCGCGTCGATCGTCGCCTGCGGCAGCCGCACGTTGAGTCCGATGCCGATCACCGCTGCGCACGGGCCGAGGATATCGCCGCGGATCTCGGTCAGCACGCCGGCGAGCTTGCGCCGATGTACCAGCACGTCGTTCGGCCACTTGAGGCGCACCTCGCGCAGGCCGAGCACGCGCAGCGCATCGGCGATGGCAAGGCCGACGACCAGGCTCAGCCCTGCGAGCTGCGATCCCTTGTCGAAGCGCCAGAGCAGCGAAAAGGTGAGCCCCGCACCGGGCGCGCTGGACCAGCGTCGATCGAAACGGCCGCGCCCGGCAGTCTGCCATTCGGCGAGCAGCACGCTGCCGTGCGGCGCGCCGGTCTCGGCCTGCAGGGCAAGCGCGGTATTGGTCGACTCGCAATGGTCGAGCACGGTCAGGGCGAGCCCGCGGGCCTGCTGCCCGAGCATCGACTGCACACGCGCAGCGTCGATGAAATCCATCGGCTCGACCAGCCGGTAGCCGCGACCCAGACCATGCTCGACGCTGACGCCGGACCGCTCTATGTCACGTACCGCCGTCCAGATCGTCGAACGCGACACCGACATTTCACGCGCCAGCAGCGCGCCGGAGGTAAAGGCGGCCACCTGAAGGCGCCGCAGCACGCGGAACGACAGGGGGCGCATCGCCTGGCGCGCTGCCAGCCGGGAATCATTGGCGAGCACCCGCCTCGAGGGACGGTCGTCGCGCTGTCGTTGCGGGCCGCGGTTCAATGGGTAATCGCTCTTTTCTGCTCGATGCTAGCACACGCGGTGGCGACGGCCGGCGGGATACAGCAGCGCGAGAAGGCCGAGCGGCGCGCGCTGTCGCGGCATCGTGCGCGAAGGTGGACGCCGTGTTCTGAGTTAAGCTGACGGCAGCGTCGGGTCATGCCGATCGATGCCACAGAACATCAGGCTCCGGCGCATGTGGCAACACAGGAGGAGACATCGATGCAAGGATCTGCCGTGATCCCGAAGGTCGTGCCCTGCCCGGCGCCGCTGCTCGTACTGCCTGCGCTGGTAGGGATGCTTGTCGCGACCGCGCCTTCGCCGGCATCCGCACAGCCCGCCTTCCCGACCCGGGCGCTGCGCATGATCGTGCCGTTTACCCCGGGCGGATTCACCGACCTGATGGCGCGCACCGTCGGCGAGCACCTGTCGCGGTCGCTCGGTCAGCCCGTGCTGATAGACAACCGTCCCGGCGCGAACGGCATCATCGGCGCGGAGGCCCTGTCCAAGGCCGCGCCCGACGGTTACACCACCGGCATGGTGATCGCCGGCCATGCAGCCAGCCAGTCGCTGTATGCGAAGCTGCCCTACCATGCAGTGAAAAGCTTCGAGCCAGTGTCGCTGGTGGGCGTGGCACCGCTGTTGCTGGTCGCCGGCAACGGGCTGGCCGCCAGGGACCTGAAGGAGATGCTCGTGCTGGCCCGGGCGAAGCCGGGCACCGTCTCGTTCGGTTCCAGCGGCGTCGGTGCCGCTGCGCACCTGACGATGGAACTGCTCGCGCAGCAGCAGGGACTGAAGATGACCCATGTGCCCTACAAGGGCACGACGCCGGCGCTGGCCGACCTGATGGGCGGCCACATTCAGCTGATGTTCGACACGATGTCGGCGATGCTGCCCCAGGTGCGGGCCGGCAAGATCCGCGCGCTGGGCCTGTCGAGCGCCACCCGCTGGCCGACCGCCCCAGAGATCCCGACGATCGCCGAGGCCGGCGTGCCGGGCTTCGTATCCGGATCCTGGGCCGGCGTGCTGGCACCCGGCGGTACGCCCGGGCCGCTGGTGGAACGGCTGTCGGGCGAGGTCGCGAAGATCGTGCGGCTGCCCGACGTGCGCGCCCGGCTTGCCGAACTCGGCGTAGAGCCATCGGGAAACACGCCCGCTGAGTTCCGCGTCTTCATGGAAGCGGAGGTCGCCCGCTGGGCGGCTGTGATCGACCAGGCAAAGATAAGGCTCGACTGATGAAGCGCAGCGCTCTTCTCCTTCCCGCGCTCGGTGCACTGCTGGGCGCGCTGATGCCCGCGACCGCCGGCGCACAGGCCTGGCCCAACCGCCCGGTGCGGATCGTGGTGCCGTTCGCCCCTGGCGGCGTAACCGACATCGTGGCGCGCCTGCTGGCAGTCAAGTACGGCGAATCGATGGGACAGCCGTTTTCCGTCGACAACCGCGCGGGGGCCGGCGGCAACATCGGCGCCGAACTGGTTGCCCGCGCGCCAGCCGACGGCAGCACACTACTGTTCTCTTCCGCGGCGCTGGCAGTGAACCCCAGCCTCTATGCGAAGCTCGGCTACAACCCGCTGAAGGACATCGTGCCGGTCACCGGCGTCGTGTCCTCGCCGCAGCTGCTGGTGGTGCATCCGTCGGTGCCGGCGCGCAACGTGAAGGAACTCGTCGCGCTGCTCAAGAAACGCAAGGGAGGGCTCAACTTCGGATCCAACGGCATGGGTACCACCAGCCATCTCGCCGGCGTGCTGTTCGCCTCGCTGACCGGCGCCGAGGTCACGCATGTGCCGTACAAGGGTGCCGGCGCGGTCGTTGGCGCAGTCGTCGGCGGAGAAGTCGACATGAGCTTCTTCGCCACCGTGGTCGCGCTGCCGCACCTGAAGACCGGACGGCTGCGCGCCCTGGCGGTGACCACGGTGAAGCCGACCGCCCTGCTGCCGCAGCTGCCGACGCTCGACAGCATCCTGCCCGGCTTCGACACCGACAACTGGTTCGGGATGTTCGTCGCCGCCGGCATGCCACAGGCGATCATCGACCGGCTGAATGCCGAGACGCTGAAGGCGATGCAGACGCCCGAGATGCGTGCGGCCTTCGAGCGCGACGGCCTGGAACCGCTTGCCCTCGGACCCGCAGAGTTCCAGCGGTTCTTCCTGCGCGAACTGGAGAAGTACGCGAAGCTGGTCAAGCTGTCGGGGGCAAAGGCGGATTGATGCCGCGCGTGGCGGGGGAAGAGGGTCCGGTATGCTTCTCGGACTGCATCCACCGTCCTGCCCGAAGGCAACATGTCAGACGAGAACCAGATTGCAATCCCCCGCCCGTTCATCGAACTGTTCATCCCGAAGGGATCGATCAAGCCGAGCGAACCACGCGCGGTGATCGCCGAGCGTCATGAACTGTGCGAAGACATGGCGCAGATGCTCACCGAGCATGCCACCCAGCGCAAGCTGGATCTAGGAGTACCCGAGGACATGGTGCTCGAGCGCATCCATCGCGGCCTGCTGGTGGAAGGATCGGTCGTGCGCCCGGAAGAAGCAGGATGGATCGTGTGCCGGCTGGCGGAACTGCTGGAGTGGCCGATGCCGGAGTGGGCGGTGATCCCGCGCTAGTCGTTCCCGAACTGCAACGCCGCCAGCCGCGCATAGAGCGGGCTGTTCGCCATCAGCTCCGCATGTGTCCCGATCGCCTGGATACGTCCCTGGTCGATCACGACCGTACGATCGGCACTCTGCACCGTCGACAACCGGTGTGCGATGACCAGCACCGTACGGTCCTGCGCAGCGCGGTCGATCGCAGCCTTGACGAAGGCTTCGCTCTCGGAATCGAGCGCGCTTGTCGCTTCGTCCAGCAGCAGGATCGGCGGGTCCTTCAGCAACGCGCGCGCGATCGCGATGCGCTGGCGCTGTCCACCGGACAGTCGTACGCCGCGCTCGCCGAGCTGGGTGTCGTAGCCGTCCGGCAGCCGGGCGACGAACTCCTCGACCGCCGCCATCCGTGCCGCCGATCGCACTTCGTTCTCGGTCGCGTCAGGCACGCCGTAGCGGATGTTGTCGCGCACCGAGGCTGCGAACACGACGCTGTCCTGCGCCACCACGCCCAGCAGCGTGCGCAGCCGCTGCAGATCGATCGCGCGGATGTCGACGCCATCGATCAGGATGCGTCCGCTGGTGACGTCGTAGAAGCGCATCAGCAGCTGGAACAGGGTGGTCTTGCCGGCGCCGGAAGGGCCGACGATCGCCAGCGTCTCGCCCGGCGCGATGTCGAGCGTCACGTCGGCGATGGCATCGACATCCGGCCTCGACGGATAGTGGAAGCCGACCTGCTCGAAGCGTACCGATCCGCGGTTGAGCGGCGCCGCCGACGGCAGCGCCGGCGCGGTGATCTCGGATTTCGCGTTCATCAGTTCGAGCAGCCGTTCGACCGCGCCCGATGCACGGTTCAGTTCGCCCCAGACTTCGGCCAGCGCACTCACCGAGCCGGCGGCGACCACGGCGTACAGCACGAAGGCCGCGAGCTGGCCGGCGGTCATGCTGCCGGCCAGCACGTCCTGCGCGCCCAGCCACAGCACGACGACGATCGAGCCGAACACCATCACGATCACGGCGAGCAGCAGCGATGCGGTCGCCTTCGCCCGCTGCAACGCGGCCGAGAACGACTGTTCGATCGCAGCGCCGAAACGGTGCGACTCGCGCGCCTCCTGGGCGAACGCCTGCACCGTGGTCACCGCACCGAGCGTCTCGCCGGCGAGTGCCGACGCCTCGGCCAGTTTCTCCTGGCTCATGCGCGACAGCTTGCGCACGCGCCGACCGAACACGACCAGCGGCAGCACCACGGCAACCATCAGCACCAGGATGTAGCCCGCCAGGCGCGGGCTGGTGATCACCAGCATGCCCAGTCCACCGAGCAGCAGCAGGCCGTTGCGCAGGCCCATCGAGACGCTCGTGCCGACCGCGGTCTGCACCGCGGTGGTGTCGGCGGTCAGGCGCGACAGGATCTCGCCGCTGCGCATGGTCTCGAAGAAGCGCGGTGACAGCCGCATCACGTTCGAATACACCGCGTTGCGCAGATCGGCGCTGACCCGCTCGCCGAGCCAGCTCATCAGGTAGAAGCGGGTACCGGTCGCAGTGGCGAGCACCACCGCGACCACGAACAGCACCACGAAGTAGCCGGTGATTCCGCCGGTATTGCCGGGCGAGAAGCCATGGTCGATCAGGCGCTGGAAGGCGGTCGGGATGGCGAGCATCGAGCCGGCAGCCACCAGCAGCGCGACCAGCGCGATCATCACGCGCCTGCGATAGGGCCGCACGAAAGGCCAGAGTTGGATCAGCGGTGCGAGACGAGCGTTCATGTGTCTTTCATCGGGAAGAATCGGGCCGGCAACCATCCGGCGGGAGGGCAGGCCTCCGGCCGGCAACGAGCGTGGGCCGGAGCCCGTTGCACAACAGGCACCAGACGGTGGCCAGGCCGATCACACCCTCTCCGAGGACAACGACATGCATGGCCCGATTGTCACACAGCGATGGCCCGGCGCTGCCCCTCCGGCGCTCGATTGACTGCCGACCGGGTGCCGCCGACAATCCCGCCATGCGATCGATGCCCGCCCATGCCGCGCCATAAGACGATCCGCATCGGCTGCGGCGCAGGTTTCCAGGGCGACAGGATCGACCCTGCGGTGATCCTCGCCGCGCAGGGCCGGCTCGACTGGCTGGTACTCGAGTGCCTGGCCGAGCGCACCGTCGCCGCCGCCCAGCTGCGGCGACTGGCCGATGATGAACAGGGCCATGACCCACTGCTGCGCGCGCGCATGACCGCGCTCCTGCCACTGCTCAAGCGCCGCCGCTGCCGGCTGATCAGCAACATGGGCGCGGCCAACCCGATCAGCGCCGGCCGCAAGGTCGTGGAGATCGCGGAGGAACTAGGGCTGTCGCTGAAGGTCGCGGTGGTCACCGGCGACGACGTGCTCGACCGGCTCGACCCGGATACACCGACACTCGAGACCGGGCAGCCGGTGCGCGAGTTCGGCATGCCGATATCGGCCAACGCCTACCTGGGCATCGATGCGATCCTGCCGGCGATCGCCACCGGTGCCGACGTGATCATCACCGGCCGGGTTGCCGATCCGTCGCTGTTCCTGGCGCCGATGATCCATGCCTTCGGCTGGCCGGTCGACGATCCGACGCTGCTCGCACGCGGAACGGTGATCGGGCACCTGCTCGAGTGCGCGGGGCAGCTCACCGGCGGCTATTTCGCCGACCCGGGCCTGAAGGACGTTCGCGACCTCGCCCACCTCGGCTTTCCCTACTGCGACGTCGGCGCGGACGGCAACGGCACGCTGGGCAAGGTAGCCGGCACCGGCGGCATGATCACGCTGCGCACCGTCAAGGAACAATTGCTGTACGAAGTGACCGACCCGACCGCCTACATCACGCCCGATGTGATCGTCGACTTCAGCAGCGTCGACCTGATCGACCTGGGCGAGGACCGCATCCGGGTCGAGAACGCAGACGGCCTGTCGCGCACCGGCACGCTGAAAGTGAGCGTCGGCTACCGCGCGGGCTTCATCGGCGAGGGCGAGATTTCGTACGCCGGACCGAATGCGCGTGCCCGCGCGGAAGTCGCTGGCGCCGTGCTCCGCGAGCGGCTGCACCACGACCTGCCGGACCTGCGCATCGACCTGATCGGCATCGATTCGATCCACCGGACAGACTTCGGGCACGGGCCCGATCCGTACGAGGTACGCCTTCGCGCGGCGGCCAGCGGTGCCGCGCGCGAGCTGGCGGAACGGGTCGGCCTGGAGGTCGAAGCCCTCTACACCAACGGCCCCGCCGGGGGTGGCGGCGCACGCAGGTTCATCACCGAGCGCATCGGTATCGTCTCGACGCTGATGCCGCGCGAGGCCGTGCGCAGCAGCGTGGTGCGGCTGTCGACCGACCGGGCGCCCGGCCCTGTCGTACCGGACGCGGCGCGATGATGCGCGTCCGGCCTGCGCCAGTGCCCACGCCGCCGGGGCCGGGCACGCGCCTTCTGCATGAACTCGCGCACTGCCGCGCCGGCGACAAGGGCGACACGTCCATACTGTCGCTGTTCGCCTACCGTGCGGACGACTTTCCGCTGCTCGTCGAGCGCGTGACTGCGGAAGCGGTCGCCGCGCATCTGGAACACATCGTGCATGGCGAGGTACGCCGCCATGTACTGCCGAAACTGTGCGCGCTGCAGTTCACCTGCGAGCATGCACTGGGCAGTGGCGTGACCACCTCGCTTGCCCTCGACACACACGGCAAGGCGCTGTCCTTCGCGCTGCTGGCGATGCCGATCGAACCGCTGGAGACCCGATGAAACCGAATGCCCCTGCCGCCAGCCTGTACACCGCGGCAACCCTCGCAATGACCTGCGTCCTCCTGCAACCCGCCGCGCAGGCGCAGCAGGCCTGGCCAGCCAAGCCGGTGCGCATGCTGGTCCCGTTCTCCGCGGGCGGCGTCACCGACCTTCTCGCGCGCTCGGTCGCACAACGCATGGGCGAGTCGCTCGGGCAGACGGTGGTGGTGGACAACCGGCCGGGCGCAAACACGATCATCGCCTACGAGATCCTCGGCCGCGCGGGCGCCGACGGCTATACGCTGATGCTCGAAGGCTTCAACGGGCTGGTGCTCAACCCGCTGCTCTATCCGAAGCTGCCGTACAGCCCCGAAAAAGACGTCTCGCCGGTCGGCCTGATCGGATTCTCGCCGGTGATGATCGTCGTCAACCCGCAGGTGCCGGCGAAGTCGGTGCGCGAACTCGTCGACTATGCGCGCGCCAACCCGGGCAAGCTCAACTTCGGCTCCTCGGGCATCGGCGGCGTGGTGCACATCTCCACCGAGTGGTTCATGTCGCTCACTGGCACGCGCATGACCCATGTGCCGTACAAGGGCGGTGCATCGGCCCTGCCCGACCTGATGGGCGGGCAGTTGCAGGTACTGTTCAATCCGCCGATCACCGCGATCCCGCTGGTCAAGGGCGGCAAGCTGCGCGCGCTCGCGGTGTCCTCGGCGCGCCGCCTGTCGGCGATGCCCGACGTGCCGACGGTCGCCGAACTCGGCTTCCCCGGCTACGATGCCGCCACCTGGTTCAGCGTGCTCGCGCGCCGCGGCAGCCCGCAGCCGATCCTCGACCGCCTGACCGCCGAGCTGAAGAAGATCGTCGACACGCCGGCGCTGCGCGAGCAGTTCGCTGCGCAGGCGATCGAGTTCCAGTGGGGCGACCCGTCCGACGTCGCCGCGCTGGTGAAGAAGGACCTCGCACGCTGGGGCGACGTGATCCGCAAGGGCGGCATCAAGGTCGAGCCACTGTAGCGCGGCTGCCCGGGCAAGGGCGTCCGGGCTACGGATGTGCGTTCAGGACCGGGAGCCGCAAGGGCCGCCGCCAGTGGCGGCCCGACAGCCACATCAGAGCTTGGCGCCGCTTTCCTTCACCAGCTTCGCCCACTTGATCATGTCGGCGAGCATGTACTTGCGGAACGTCTCGGGATCGTTGCCGACCGGCTCGGACCCGTCGGCAAGGATGCGCTCGCGCACGTCCGGCATCGCCAGGAACTTGAGCAGCTCGGTGTTCAGTCGCGAAACCAGCGGCTTCGGCATCTTCGCCGGGCCGGCGATGCCGTACCAGCCGACCAGTTCGAAGCCAGGCAGCACCTCGGCCATCGCCGGCACCTCGGCCATCGCGGCAATGCGCTTCGGATTGGACACGGCGATGCCACGCAGCCGTCCCGCACGCACCAGCGTCTGCGCGGCCTGCATGCCAGCGAAGTTGTAGTGGTACTGGCCGCCGACGAGGTCGGCCAGGGCCGGGCCGGAGCCCTTGTAGGGGATGTGCTGCGCCTTGATCCCGGCCATCAGGTTGTACAGCTCGCCGGCGAGGTGGCCGCCGCTGCCGATACCGGCCGAGCCGAAGTTGATGCCGCCCTTCAGGCTGCGCGTCCAGTCGAGGAACTCCTTCGGCGTCTTCGCCGGGGTCGACGGGTTTACCACCAGGAACAGGCCGGCCGAGGTGAGCTGGCTGATCGGCGTGAAGTCGTTCACCGGGTGGTAAGGCAGCTTCGCATTGAGTGCCGCGTTGATCGTGTGCTGGTGGTATACGAGCAACAGCGTGTGGCCGTCCGGCGCCGCGCGGGCGGTGATCTCGCCGGCGTTCACGCCCGAGGCGCTGGCGCGGTTGTCGACGATCACCTGCTGGCCCATGGTCTCGGTGAGCTTGGCTGCCACCAGCCGCGACAGGATGTCGGTGGTGCCACCGGGTGCAGCTGGCGTGATCAGGCGGATCGTACGGTTAGGGAATTCGCCCTGGGCCGCTGCGGGCAGCGCAGTGGCGGCGAGCAGCAGGAGGGCTGCGCAGATGCGGGGTTGCATGGTTTACTCCTTGGATCATGGATCGTCGGGGCGCTGCGCGCCCGGTTGCCTGACACGCCGCCCTCTGGCCGGCCTGCGTTCGGCTACTTCAGTTTCGACATGATCTGCTCGAGGTAGCCGAGGATCAGCGCCGAGGCGACGAACGCCAGATGGACGATCGTCGCCCACATTATCTTCTCGTTGTCGTACTGCGGGGCATTCAGGAATATCTGCAGAAGGTGGATCGACGAGATTGCCACGATGGAAGAAGCGACCTTGATCTTCAGACTGCCCGCGTTGAGCTTGCCGAGGAATGAGACATCGTCGCCCCCGCGATCGAAGCGGCTCACGAAGTTCTCGTAGCTGGAGATCATCACCATCACGATCAGGCTGGCCACCAGTGCCGAGTCGATCATCGCCAGCATCGCGAGGATCATCTCGCTGTCGGTCAGCGTGAACATGCCACCCGCGACCTTCGCGAACTTGTAAAGGAAAGACACCGCGTACACCGCCAGCGCGGCCGCAAGGCCGAGCAGGAACACCACCAGAATCCACCGGCTGGCGAGGATGATGCGTTCGACCATCAGTTCCAGCGACTTCATTGTGTACTCGCCCCTTCTCTTTGACCGATACTGGACATATCCGCGTTCTGGAATGCCCCTTTGGTGACCTGGGGCAGGACGTCGGACGGGCGACGATGATACTCAAAGATCGGCGTCGCGCCGGTCACACGCCCGGCACCGCCGGGGCGCTACCATTCGTCACTGCACTGCATGGCTCCGGCTGCCACCGGGGCGTCAACACGGAAGGCACACCCAGCAATGTCGATCGGATGGTTCCCGGGCCACATGGCCAGCGCCCGCAAGAAGGCCGCGGAGACGCTGGCGAAGGTCGACATCGTTGTCGAGGTGATCGATGCGCGGCTGCCCGGCGCGAGCAGCAACCCGATGATCGACTCGCTGCGCCGGCACCGGCAGCGGCCCTGCCTGAAGGTGCTGAACAAGGCCGACCTCGCAGACCCGCAGGCGACCGCCGCCTGGATGCGTTCGCTGGAGCAGGGCGCGGCGAAAGGCGACAAGGTGCGTGCCGTCGCGCTCACCTGCCGCAAGCCGTCCGACGTCGCGCGCGTCCCGCGCCTCGCGCTCGAACTGGCACCGCATCGCGACAGCCCGCTGAAACCGCTGCGCGTGATGGTGATGGGCATTCCGAACGTTGGCAAGTCGACGCTGATCAATGCGCTGGCGAAGCGCAAGGTAGCCAACGTCGGCGACGAACCGGCCATCACCAAGAGCCAGCAACGGATCGATGTCACCGACCAGTTCGTGCTGTTCGACACGCCGGGCATGCTCTGGCCGCGCATCGAACACCCTTCGGACGGCCTGATGCTGGCGGCCAGCCATGCGATCGGCGTCAACGCCTACATCGACGAGGAGGTGGCGAACTTCCTCGGCGAAACGCTGGCCGTACGCTACCCGGCGCTGCTGTCGGCACGCTACCGCTTCGACCCGGCCGGGCTGGACGGTCCCGACCTGATCGATGCGATCGCAAAGCGGCGCGGCTTCGTGTTGAAGGGCGGCATCCCGGACCGCGAGAAGGCGGCGATCACCTTGCTCAACGACTACCGCAGCGGTGCGCTCGGCAGGATCAGCCTCGAGACGCCCGCGTCGCGCACGGCGATGCTGGGCGAAGCGGCACGGGCCCTGGCCACCCCACAGGCCGGGCCTGAGCAGGACCCGGATGGGACAGACTGAACGGCTCCGCGGCCGGGTAACGGCAACAACTGGAAACACCTGGACATCTCCGCGACATCATTGGCTTACAACGTGGTGGTGCAATGGACCTCGTACACCCTGCCTGACCCGCGATCGCAACGCGGCCCGCACGGAGTCGATCCAGGTGCCTCCCGGCGCCCAATCACACAGGAGAATCCAGATGAAGCACACCCTGAAATCACTGCTGGCCGCCGCTGGCCTCGCCACCGGACTCGGACTCGGACCCATCGCCGCCTCGGCGCTCGCCGCCGCACCCGTGGCCTCGCCCTTCCCGAGCGCGCCGGACGATCCGTCGATCACCGCCCCTTCGGCATCGCAGTACCGCGAGGACCCGCGTGGTCGACACCACCGGCAGCATCCCGACAAGCGCCACGATGGCATGAGCAAGGCCGACCGCGAGGCACGCCGCGCCGCGATGGACAAGCTCACCACGGAGGAAGAGCGCAGCGCATTTCGCGAGCAGATGCGCAGCGCGACGCCCGAACAGCGCCCGCAACTGATGGCAGCGCGCCGCGCGGAACTCGAGCAGCGGGCGAAGGATCGCGGTGTCGCGCTCCCGGTGATGCATCCGCATGGCGAGCGGCATGGACATGGGCTGTCACGCGAGGGAATGCGAGGTTCGTACCGTCATGGCATGCCGGCAAACCCGGCGACGCAGACGCCCGCGCCCGCCTCGCCGCCGCAATCGTCGACCCCTGCAGCAATGTAGCAACGCGCCGCAGCGGTGCTGGCCACGCCAGCGGCTGCCTGGGGTCGGGGTAGACCGACCCTAGGCGGCCCGCACCAGGTTCGGCTCGTACCCGAGGTTAGGCGCCAGCCAGCGCTCCGCTTCCTGAATCGACAGCCCCTTGCGTCTCGCGTAATCCTCGACCTGGTCGTGGTTGACCTTGCCGACGGCGAAGTACTGTGCATCCGGGTGCGACAGGTAGAACCCCGACACCGACGAAGCCGGCGCCATCGCGTGGCTTTCGGTCAGCGTGATGCCGACCCCGGCCGCCCCGAGCAGCTGGAACAGCGCGGGTTTCTCGGTGTGATCGGGGCAGGCGGGATAGCCGGGCGCGGGGCGGATGCCGCGGTACTGCTCTGCGACCAGCTGCGCGGTGTCGAGCGCCTCGTCCTTCGCATAGCCCCAGAAGTCCTTGCGTACCCGCTTGTGCAGCATCTCGGTGAATGCCTCGGCGAGGCGGTCTGCGATCGCCTTCAGCATGATCGAGCCGTAGTCGTCGTTGCGGCGCTCGAAGTCATCGAGGTGCTTCTCGATACCGATGCCGGTAGTCACCGCGAACGCGCCGATGTAATCGGCGACGCCGCTGGCCTTCGGTGCAATGAAATCGGACAGGCACTGGTTCGGCCGGCCATCGGGCTTCTGGTTCTGCTGGCGCAGGTTGTGCCAGGTCATGAGCACCCGGTCGCGCTTCTCGTCGGCATAGATCTCGATGTCGTCGCCGACCGCATTCGCAGGATAGAGCGCGAACACGGCATTGGCGGTGAGCCAGCGACCGTCGACCACCTTCTTCAGCATCGCCTGACCGTCGCGGAACACGTTGCGCGCGGCCTCGCCCACGACCTCGTCGTCGAGGATCGCAGGGTACGGCCCGGCGAGATCCCAGGTCTGGAAGAACGGGCCCCAGTCGATGTACTGGGCGATCTCGGCGAGGTCGGCGTTCCTGAGCTGACGGGTGCCGGTGAAGCCGGGCTTCGGCGGCACGCAGGCTGGCCAGTCGAACGGCTGCAGGTTGGCACGGGCCCGCGAAAGCGGGATGAGTTCCGGCCCGCGCTTGCTCGCGTGCTGCTCGCGCACCTTCTGCTGGTCATGCCGCAGTTCATCGAGGTACTTGCAGCGAACCGTCTCGTCCTCGGCCAGCAGGCTGGTGCACACCGCCACACTGCGAGAGGCGTCGGGCACCCACACGGTCGGGCCGCGCGTATAGCCGGGAGCGATCTTCACTGCGGTGTGCGTACGTGAAGTCGTCGCGCCGCCGATCAGCAGCGGCTGCGTGAAGCCCTGGCGTTCCATCTCGCGTGCGACATGCGACATCTCTTCCAGGGACGGCGTGATCAGGCCCGACAGGCCGATGATGTCGGCCTTCTCTTCGCGAGCCTTGTCGAGGATCTGCTGGGCGGGAATCATCACGCCCATGTTCACCACCTCGTAGTTGTTGCACTGGAGCACTACCGATACGATGTTCTTGCCGATGTCGTGTACGTCGCCCTTCACGGTAGCGATCACGATCTTGCCCTTCGCCTTGGTGTCGCCCGAGAGTGCCTTCTCGGCCTCGATGAAGGGCACCAGGTGCGCGACCGCCTGCTTCATGACGCGAGCCGACTTCACCACCTGCGGCAGGAACATCTTGCCGGCACCGAACAGGTCGCCGACGACGTTCATGCCGTTCATCAGCGGCCCCTCGATGACCTCGATCGGCCGGCCGCCACGATCCGCGATGCGCGCACGCGCCTCTTCGGTGTCTTCCACGATCCACTGGGTGATGCCGTGGACCATCGCGTGCGCGAGGCGCGCGTCGACATCCTGGGCGCGCCACTCGAGGCTCTGTTCCTGCCTGGCACCGCCCGACTTCAGCGTGCCGGCGAATTCGATCATCCGCTCGGTGGAATCGGGCCGGCGATTCAGCACGACGTCCTCGACACGCTCGCGCAGTTCAGGCGCGAGTTCGTCGTACACGCCGATCATGCCGGCGTTGACGATGCCCATCGTCATGCCGTTTCGGATCGCGTGGTAGAGGAAAACGGTATGGATCGCCTCGCGCGCCGGGTCGTTTCCGCGGAAGCTGAAGCTCACGTTCGACACGCCGCCGCTCACCTTCGCGTAGGGCAGGTTGTCACGGATCCACTTCGTCGCCTCGATGAAGTCGACGCCGTAGTTGTTGTGCTCTTCGATGCCGGTGGCGATCGCGAAGATGTTCGGGTCGAACACGATGTCTTCCGGCGGGAACCCGACGCGGTCGACCAGCAACCGGTAGGCGCGATCGCAGATCTCGATCTTGCGCTGGCAGGTATCGGCCTGGCCCTGCTCGTCGAAGGCCATGACGATCACTGCTGCGCCATAGCGGCGGCACAGCGCCGCCTGTCGCAGGAACTCGGCTTCGCCCTCCTTCATGCTGATCGAGTTGACGATCGCCTTGCCCTGCACGCACTTCAGGCCGGCCTCGATCACCTCCCATTTGGAGGAATCGATCATCAGCGGCACGCGCGAGATGTCGGGCTCGGAGGCGACGAGATTCAGGAAGCGGACCATCGCCGCCTTCGAATCGAGCATCGCCTCGTCCATGTTGATGTCGATGATCTGCGCGCCGTTCTCGACCTGCTGCCGTGCGACCGCCAGTGCCTCGTCGTACTGCTCGTTCAGGATAAGCCGCGCGAACGCCTTCGAACCGGTGACGTTGGTGCGCTCGCCGACGTTGACGAACAGCGACGATCCGTCGATGTTGAACGCCTCGAGCCCCGACAGGCGCATCTTGCGGTCGGCTTCGGGGACGGCGCGCGGGCGGATGCCTTCGAGTTGCGCGGCGATCGCGCGGATGTGGTCGGGCGTGGTGCCGCAGCAGCCACCGGCGATGTTGACGAAGCCGCTCTCGGCGAACTCGCGCACCAGGGACGAGGTGATGTCGGGCGTCTCGTCGAAGCCGGTGTCGCTCATCGGGTTGGGCAGGCCGGCGTTCGGATAGATGCAGATGTTCGTGTCGCAGATCTTGGACAGCTCTTCGACGTACGGGCGCATCAGCGTCGCGCCGAGCGCACAGTTCAGGCCAATGGTGATCGGGCTTGCATGACGCACCGAGTTCCAGAACGCCTCCACCGTCTGGCCGGACAGGATGCGGCCGGACGCGTCGGTCACCGTACCGGAGATCATCACCGGCAGGCGCGAACCGTGCTCCTCGAAGAAGGTGTCGATCGCGAACAGCGCCGCCTTTGCATTCAGCGTGTCGAAGATGGTCTCGACCAGGAAGAAGTCGACCCCGCCCTCGACCAGCGCGCGCGCCTGCTGCAGGTAGGCGGCGACCAGTTCGTCGAAGGTGACGTTGCGCGCGCCGGGGTCGTTCACGTCGGGGGAGATCGACGCGGTCTTCGGCGTCGGGCCGAACGCACCGGCGGCGAAACGCGGGCGCTCCGGCGTCGAGTACTTCGCGCAGGCGGCCTTGGCCAGGCGCGCTGCCTCGACATTCATCTCGTGGACGAGATGCTCCATGTGGTAGTCGGCCTGGGCAACCGTGGTGGCACCGAAGGTATTGGTCTCGATCAGGTCGGCGCCGGCGGCCAGGTACTGTTCGTGGATCTCCTGGATCACCTGCGGCTGGGTCAGTACCAGCAGTTCGTTGTTGCCCTTCACGTCGTGCGCGAAGTCGGCGAACCGGGATCCGCGGTATTCCGCCTCGCCCAGCTTGTAGCGCTGGATCATCGTGCCCATGGCGCCATCGAGGATCAGGATGCGCGCGGCGAGCTGCTGGCGAAGGGTGGCGAAGATCTCGGATTCGGGAAGGGACATGGCGCGATGGGATCCTGTGCGCCGCCGGTGCGGATGCACCTGCGGACAATCGAACCGCAGATGCTAGCACGCACCCTCGGGGCGGCGACCTGTCGGCGGCGTGCCGAGCCGCCTGCACATGTCACGCCGGCGTTACGATTTCAGGGTCGGATTGACCGGCGAGCCGGCATGGCGACGGGTCAGGCGCAGATAGTTGAGCCAGCAGGCTGCGCCCAGCACCATCGCGATACCGGCAGTGGCGGCAAGAGACAACTGCGTACCGGCAACCAGCGGCGAGATCAGCCCTGCGAGAAGCGCATTGCACATCGACTGGGTGAATCCCTGTACCGATGCGGCCATGCCACGGTTGCGCGGAAACAGGTCGAGGGCGAGCAGCGTCATGCTGGGCATCGCGAGCGCCATCCCGAGCGCATAGAGCATCAACGGCAGCACGGTCCACGGCACCGCTGGTGGGTACGCCAGGTGGTAGCCGATGCTCAGGCAGGCGGCCGTCGCCATCACCGCGAACCCGAGCAGCACCGTGCGCTCCGGGGTCGCCCGCCCGGCGAGTCGGCCGGACAGCCAGGCGCCGATCATCACCCCGCCGATTCCCGGTACGAACAGCCACGCGAAATCGGTGGCCGACAACCCCAGGTGCCGGTAGATCACCGCCGGCGCCGAGACCACGTAAATGAAGAAACCGGCGAAGTTGAACGCCACCGCGAGCGCAAGCATCGCGAAACGCACGCTACCGAATACCTGTGCGTAGCTGGCCACGAGCGGCGCTGCGCGGAATGGCTGGCGGTCGGTCTTCGGAAGGGTCTCGGGCAGCGTCCATGCGCAGCCTGCCCAGAGCAGCAACGAGAAGAATGTGAGAAATACGAAGATGGAGCGCCAGCCGAACGCGATGTCGAGCACGCCACCGATCACCGGTGCCACCGCGGGCGCGAGACTGAACAGCATCGTCACCTGCGACATCAGCCGCTGGGCCATCGGGCCGTCGTAAGTGTCGCGGATGATCGCCCGGCCGACGACGATGCCGGCCCCGGCGGACATGCCCTGCAGCGCCCGGCAGGCGAGCAGGGCCTCGATCGTGGGGGCGAGCGCGCAGCCGATCGATGCAGCCACGAACACGAGCAGGTTCACCAGGATCACCGGTCGGCGCCCGAACGAATCGGACAGTGCACCGTGGAACAGCGTCATGATCGCGAAACTGCCCATGTACGCGGACAGCGTCTGCTGGACGAGCAGTTCGCCCACTGCAAAGTCGCGCGCCATCGAAGGGAACGACGGCAGGTAGGTATCGATCGCGAATGGACCGATCGTCGCCAGCCCGGCCAGCAGCCAGGGCAGCAGTGCCCCATGCGTGCGTTGCTGCCCGCCCGACCGGTCACCTGCGGTCACTGGCACCGCCTTGCGGCCCGCGCTCAGCGAAAGGGTACCGCTGCAACCACGTCGACCTCGACCAGGAACTCCGGCTCGATCAGGCTGGATACGACCAGGGCCGTGTTGGCCGGCGGCGCATGCAGGTGGCCGAGCCGTTCGCCGCGCACGGCGCGCATCGCTTCGCGATTGCGGATGTCAGTCAGGTAGGTGGTCGTCTTGACGATATCGGCGAGCGTGGCCCCGGCGACGGCCAGCGCCACCTCGATGTTGTCGAACACCTTGTGCATCTGCGCGCGGAAGTCCTGGCTGGCCACCTTGTAGCCGGCGTCGGCCGGCGCCTGGCCGGACAGGTAGACCATTCGCGCATGGCGCACATCAACGACCTGCGTGAGGCGCGGTGCGCTCCACAGGTCGGACGAATCCAGGTAGCGCACCCGGAAGTCCGGATCGGCAGGATCGGTGCGGGCGAACTTCAGCGAAGCGCGTGGCGGCAGGTCTTCGTTCATCGGGGACTCGTGGCAGGATCGCGGGTTCGGGCAGGCAATGCCCCATGGCTCGAGGCTACCACCTGGGCCCCGAACCGCGCGCGCTCAGCCGCCGCGGTCGAATCGCCGCAACTGTATCGCCTCGGCCACGTGGGCAGCGACGATCGTATCCGCTTCGTCGAGGTCTGCGATCGTACGCGCCACCTTGCGAATGCGCTGGTAGGCACGCGCGGACAGCGAGAACCGATCGAGCGCCCGACGGATCAGCGCCAGGCCGGGCGCGTCCAGCGCGCAGTGACGGTCGAGTTCTCCCGGCTCGATCAGGGCGTTGGGCCTGCCCTGCCGCGTGAGCTGGGTATCCCGGGCGCGCGCCACCCGCGCCCTGACCGTCGCGCTCGATTCGCCAGGCTGTGCCTCGAGCAGATCGTGCTCGCGCACTGGAGGCACGTCGAGCGCGATATCGATCCGGTCGATCAGCGGCCCGGAAATCCGGCGCCGATAACGCTCGATCTGTTCGTGCCCGCACTGGCAGCGTCCGGACGGATGGCCGAGGTAGCCGCACGGACACGGGTTCATCGCGGCGACGAACTGGAAGCGCGCGGGAAACTCCGCGCGCCGGGCGGCACGCGACACCGTGATGCGGCCGCTCTCGAGCGGCTCGCGCAGGACCTCCAGCACCCGACGATCGAACTCGGTCAGTTCATCGAGGAACAGCACCCCATGCAACGCGAGCGAGATCTCCCCCGGCCGGGGCAGGCTGCCGCCGCCGACCAGCGCCGCCGCAGATGCGGTGTGGTGGGGTGCCCGGAACGGCCGGCGACGCCATCGGCGCAGGTCGAAGCCGCCCTCGGCAAGCGACTGCATCGCGGCGGACTCGAGCGCCTCGGCATCGGTCATCGAAGGCAGGATGCCCGGCAGGCGGGACGCAAGCATAGTCTTGCCGGTGCCCGGCGGGCCGACCAGCAGCAGGCTGTGCCCGCCAGCGGCCGCGATTTCGAGCGCCCGGCGGGCCTGCGGCTGCCCGGACACGTCGGCGAGGTCGGCGACGGTGTCGTCTGCACCCGCCGCCACCGCGTCCGGAGCGCAGTACAGCGGGCGCATCAGCGGTTCAAGCGGACGTTCGCCGGCCAGGTGGCGCACTACCGCGCAAAGGTCCGCCGCCGGCAGGACATGCGCACCGTCGACCAGCGCCGCCTCGCGCGCGCTGTCCTCGGGAAGCACGAAAGCCCGGCCTTCCCGCGCCGCGAACCAGGCCATCGCGAGCGCCCCGCGCACCGGCCGCAGATCGCCGGTCAGTGCAAGTTCACCGGCGAATTCGTGTGCATCGAGCCACGCGGACGCCGCCGCGGCCTGCCTGGGCCGACGCAGCTGGCCCGATGCCACCAGGATACCGATCGCGATCGGCAGGTCGAAGCGACCGCTTTCCTTGGGCAACTCGGCGGGCGCGAGATTGACGGTGATCCGCCGCGCCGGAAACTCGAAACCACTGTTGGCGATCGCAGCCCGCACCCGCTCGCGGGCTTCGCGTACCTCGGCTTCCGCGAGACCGACGAGCGCGAAGGACGGCAGGCCGTTCGCGAGGTGCACTTCGACGCGGACGGATGGCGCTTCCATGCCGAGCAGCGCCCGGCTGCGCAGCACCGCCACGGGGCTCGCGGCCGGGCGGGCAGGAGTGGCAGCGGGTGCGGGCAGTTCGTGCATGTCAGCCTGTCGCGGATCGATGCCCGCCGGACGACGGCCGGCGAGCGCAGTACAGGACCCCGGGTCCGGGCGTGTACCGGACCCGCAGGCACCAGGGGTTACGGCCCGTCCCGCTGCTCAGCCAGCGGAATCGACCGGCACGGGCGACCCACCGGCGGCACCGCGCTCCAGACCTGCCACCCGCGCCTCGAGTGCTTCGAGCTTTTCGCGGGTGCGTGCAAGCACGGCGGCCTGGACGTCGAACTCCTCGCGGGTGACGAGGTCCATCCGCTGCAATGCGGACCCGACCACCGCACGCACGTTCCGCTGGACATCCTGCGCCGGGCTGCTGGCGACCAGTTCACGCACGCGGCGCGACAGGTCATCAAGGGTATTCTGATTGATCATCGGCACGCTCCGGCAGTGTAGGTCTGGATGAGTCCAGACGACCGAGTGAAAGTATAGGCAAACCGCTCGCACCGGATCGCACCGGAAAACACTGTTGCCACAGCGATTCCGCGGCTGGCCTGGCAACTTCGTTGATCCGGTCGACTTGTTGCGCAGCCGCAACAGCCTGTCACTCAAACGACTGTTTGTTTGTTGAGGCCTCAAGAAACGGTGGAGACTGACGATGCAGATGACTGTTTCTGCGCGTCTTTTGCACTTGATCAGTGCGCGAAAGCCCATTCCCGCACCGACGCGGTGCAGAGAGCGCTCCGCGAGATGTCCTCCTGGCGGCAAGTCTCTGTATCAGCGATGTTTTTTTGCTGGCACAAAGTATGCTTCAAGTCGGGTGAGACATCGTTATGTTGTGAAATCGATACACCCTTGGAGGCTCCAAGAATGAACAAGTTCAACAAAACCCTGCTGACCGGTGCCGTTGCCGCCGCACTGGCAACACCCATGGCCGTGATGGCGCAGGCGAAGGCACCCGAATCTCCCCATACTTTCACCGGCAATGTCGGACTGTTCAGCCAGTACATCTTCCGTGGCCTTACGCAGACCGACCGCAAACCGGCGCTGCAGGGTGGCTTCGACTACAGCCACGCCAGCGGCTTCTACGCAGGCCTCTGGGGCTCGAACGTCAGCTGGTTGACGGATTCGACCGCCTACAACGGTGGCAGCTACTCGGTCGAGATCGATACCTACCTCGGCTTCAAGATGCCGGTCGGTGACCTCACGTTCGACGTCGGCTTCCTGCGCTACAACTTCCCGGGTCGCGTGCCGACCGCTGGCCTGTCGGCCGGCACGGCCAAGGCCGACACGAACGAACTGTACGCCGCCGTCACCTGGAAGTTCGCGACGCTGAAGTACTCGTACTCGCTGGGCGACACGTTCGGTATCGACAATGCACGCGGCAGCGACTACCTCGACCTGACCGCCACCCTGCCGATCAGTGACACCGGCTTCAGCCTGATCGGCCACGTCGGCCGCCAGACCTACGACGGTCCGAACAGCGCGAACGGCGCCTACACCGACTATCGCCTCGGCGTCACGAAGGAGTTCCTCGGGCTGAACTTCAGCCTGAACTACACGGATACCAACGCCAAGGACGCGTTTTACAACAACCGCTTCGGCCGCAACATCGGCAAGAGCGCATGGACCGTCGGCGTACAGAAGACTTTCTAAACACCAAACGTCGGGGGCCGGCCTCGCCGGCCCCCTTTTTTTGTCGGTCGAGGGGCACACACCATGAAATTTGTCACTGCCATCATCAAGCCGTTCAAGCTCGACGAAGTGCGGGAAGCCCTGTCAGCCATTGGCGTCCAGGGCATCACCGTCACCGAAGTCAAGGGTTTCGGACGACAGAAGGGCCATACCGAGTTGTATCGCGGCGCAGAGTACGTGGTCGACTTCCTGCCCAAGGTCAAGATCGAAGTCGCGATCAAGACGGACATGCTCGACCAGGTGATCGAAGCCATCGAAAAGTCCGCAAGCACCGGCAAGATCGGTGACGGCAAGATTTTCGTCTACGAACTCGAACAGGTCGTGCGTATCCGCACCGGGGAAACCGGCGCCGACGCCCTCTGACACGCCCTGCAATCTGTCAACAAGATCCGGAGATCGCATGAAGAAGCTGCTCGTGACCCTGCTAACTGCCGTCTCGCTCGCGTTCAGCGCGGGCGCGATCGCGCAGCCCGCGGCTGAACCGGCCAAGATGGAAGCGAAAGCCGAAGAGGCGAAGGTAGCGCCCGCACCTTCGGCCGCGCCAGCCGCCGAAGCGAAGAAGGCGGCGGATACGCCAGCCGCCGAAGCACCCAAGCCGCCGAACATCAACAAGGCCGACACCACGTTCATGTTCATCGCCACGGTGCTGGTGATCTTCATGATCATCCCCGGCCTCGCCCTGTTCTACGGTGGCCTGGTACGGCAGAAAAACATGCTGTCGGTGCTGATGCAGGTGTTCGTCACGTTCTCGATGATCGCCGTTCTCTGGGTGATCTACGGCTATTCGCTGGCTTTCACCGGCGGCGGCCAGATCGTGGGCGGTCTCGACAAGCTCTTCCTGTCGGGTGTGACCGATGCAACCGGGGCGGCAACCTTCAGCAAGGACGTCTACATTCCGGAATACCTGTTCGTGGTGTTCCAGCTCACCTTCGCGGCGATCACCCCTGCCCTGATCGTCGGCGCGTTCGCCGAGCGGATGAAGTTTTCCGCGGTGCTGCTGTTCCTGGCGATCTGGTTCACGTTCGCCTACCTGCCGATGGCTCACATGGTCTGGTACTGGGACGGCCCGGATGCGATCACCGACGAGAAGACGCTCGAGGCCGTCACCGCAGGCGCCGGTCTCCTGTGGGCCAAGGGTGCACTCGACTTCGCCGGCGGTACCGTGGTTCACATCAATGCGGCCGTCGCAGGCCTGGTCGCCGCATACATGATCGGCACGCGCATCGGATTCCGCCGTGAAGCGATGCCGCCACACAACCTGGTGTTCACGATGATCGGCGCATCGATGCTGTGGGTCGGCTGGTTCGGTTTCAACGTCGGCTCCAACCTGGAAGCCAACGGTGTCGCCGGCCTCGCCTTCGTCAACACGCTGGTCGCAGCGGCGGCAGCCGTGTTGTCCTGGATGTTTGCCGAGTGGATCGGCAAGGGCAAGCCGAGCATGCTGGGTGCCGCCTCCGGCGCCGTCGCCGGTCTGGTGGCGATCACCCCGGCCGCCGGGTTCGTCGGACCGATGGGCGCGATCATCATCGGGCTGGTCTCCGGCTTCCTGTGCCTCTGGGGTGTGTCCGGGCTGAAGCGGATGCTCGGCGCAGACGATGCGCTCGACGTGTTCGGCGTGCACGGCGTGGGTGGCATCGTCGGTGCCATCCTCACCGGCGTCTTCGCATCGCCCTCGCTTGGCGGCGCAGGCATCTGCGACTACATCAAGAACGTCTGCGGCCAGCCTCTGGCGGCCGGCATCGGCGGGCAGGTGTGGGTCCAGCTCCAGGGCGTGCTGATCGCGGTCGTTCTGTCGGCGGTGGTCACGTTCATCGCGCTGAAGATCGTCGACCTGATCGTCGGTATCCGGGTCACCGAAGAAGCGGAGCGCGAAGGTCTGGATGTCAGCTCGCACGGCGAGAAAGCGTACAACTGATCGCCTGCCTCGAATGAAAAACGGGCACCTTCGGGTGCCCGTTTTTTTTCGTCTGGCGGACGCCGCGTTACTCGGCCTTGATGCCGGCCTCGCGCACGACCTTGCCCCAGCGTGCGGTCTCCGCAACGATCAGCTTGCCGAACTCTGCCGGAGTACCTGGCGTGGCGACGGCGCCCTCGCCTTCCAGGCGCTTGAGCATGTCCGGATTGGCGAGCGCCGCATTGAGCTCCTTGTTGAGCCGCGCGATGATCGGCTGCGGCAGGGACGCCGGACCGACGACACCCCACCAGTTGATGGCTTCGTAACCGGGCAATCCAGCCTCGCTGATCGATGGCAGGTCGGGCAATGTCGCATTGCGCTTCAGGCTTCCGACGCCAAGCGGCTTCAGTCGGCCGGACCGGATGTGGCCCTGCATCTGGATCAGCGAGCCGATGGTCACCTGCGACTGGCCGGCGATCACGTCGGTCATCGCCGGGCCGCCGCCCTTGAACGGCACATGCGTCATCTCGATCTTCGCCATCCGGGTGAACAACTCGCCAGACAGGTGCTGGAACGAACCGATGCCGGCCGAAGCGAGGTTGAGCTTGCCCGGGTTCGCGCGCGCGTAGGCGATCAGTTCCTTCACCGAGTTCACCGGCAACTGCGGGTTGATCACCATCACGTTCGGACCGCTGCCGACCAGGGCAACCGGCGCGAACGACTTGATCGAGTCGTACGACAGCTTGTACAGCGCCGGGTTGAAGGCATGGGCGACCGAAACGATCAGCAGCGTGTAGCCATCGCCCGGCGCACGCGCGACCATTTCGGTACCGAGCACGCCACCCGCGCCGGCCCGGTTATCGATGATGAACGGCTGGCCGATCCGGTCCTGCAGTTGCTGCCCGACGAGGCGGCCGACGATGTCGTTGCTGCCGCCAGGCGCGAACGGGATCACCAGTCGCACCGGCTTGGCCGGGTAGTCGGCCGCACCGGCAGCGCCGGCCAGCGTGCCGAGAAGCAGCAGCGCCGGCATGCGGGCGCACGAGGCACTGCGGAGTACCGCCGTCGCACAGGCGTGGGGTTGCGGGGATGCAGCGCGAATGGCTGCGTTACCGGTCTGTCGCCGGTGCTTGACGATCGGGGTCACGGGATCCTCCAGTAGTGTCGGGACGGAAGTCTACTACCGCCCGGCACGGCTGGCTGCCACCTCAGTCAGGATCGCCCGCGCCTCGCGCGGCCCCGGACGCGCGAGGCGCGGGTAACCCGAGGGTCGGCTATCGGGCCGGCAGGCAGGGCGGACTGCGTGATCGGCTACACTGGCCGGCCACCAGACATGATTGTGCCCAGCCGATGTCGATGCCCATGCCGATTCCCGCCACGCCCGTCCCGAACCTGAAGACCGCGTTGTCCGGCCCGCTGCCCGATCTAGAGAAGCGCATCCTCGAATCGCAGCCGGCGATCGAGCACTGGTTCCGGAGCCAGTGGCAGGAGCACGCAAGCCCGTTCTACGGCTCGGTCGACCTGCGCAACAGCGGCTTCAAGCTGGCGCCGGTGGATACCAACCTGTTCCCCGGCGGGTTCAACAACCTGAACCCCGACTTCCTGCCGCTGTGCGTGCAGGCCACCCAGTCGGCGATCGAGAAGATCTGTCCGGATGCACGCGGCGTGCTGCTGGTACCGGAGAGCCACACCCGCAACCAGTTCTACCTGAAGAACGTAGCGGCACTGACCACCATACTGCGTGCGGCCGGGCTGATCGTTCGCATCGGCACGCTGCTGCCCGAAATCACCGCACCGACCGACATCGCGCTCGACGACGGACGCTCCATCACGCTGGAACCGCTGGTTCGCAAGGGCAACCGGCTGACAGTCGCCGGCTTCGACCCGTGCGTCGTACTGCTGAACAACGACCTGTCGGCCGGCGTGCCCGAGGTGCTCAAGGGGCTCGACCAGTGGGTGCTGCCGCCGCTGCAGGCCGGCTGGACCACACGCCGCAAGTCGCAGCATTTCGCACATTACGACACCGTCGCCAGGGAATTCGCGTCGCTGCTGCGGATCGATCCCTGGCTGATCAACCCGCTGTTCGAGCGCTGCGGCAAGATCAACTTCAAGGACAGGCAGGGCGAGGAATGCGTGGCCGGGTACGTGTCCGAGATGCTTGCAGACATCAAGGCCAAGTACCGGGAGTACGGCATCGACCAGGACCCCTTCGTGATCGTAAAGGCCGATGCCGGCACCTACGGCATGGGCATCATGACGGTGCGCGACGCAAGCGAGGTGCAGCAGCTGAACCGCAACCAGCGCAAGAAGATGGCGGTGGTGAAGGAGGGGCTGGAGGTGCACGAGGTGCTGGTGCAGGAAGGGGTGTACACGTTCGAGAATGTCGACGGTGCAGTGGCCGAGCCGGTCGTCTACATGATGGACCACTTCGTGGTCGGAGGCTTCTACCGGGTACACACCGAGCGCGGGCAGGACCAGAACCTGAACGCGCCCGGCATGAGTTTCGTGCCGCTCGCGTTCAAGACGCCCTGCTCGATCCCCGACCCGGGCGCCGCACCGGATGCCGCCCCGAACCGTTTCTATGCCTACGGCGTGATCGCCCGGCTGGCACTGCTCGCCGCCGCGCGCGAGATCGAGACGCTTACCGCAGCGCCGCAGCAGGAGATGTGACCGCGAGCGTGTTCCCGATTACCATGTCGGCATGAAACTGCTGGTGATCGCCGACCCGCTGGCGACCTTCAAGACGTACAAGGACTCGACCTTCGCGATGATGCGCGAGGCCGCGCGCCGCGGGCACGACCTGTTCGCGATGGAAGCGCGCGAGATGATCGTGCGCGGGGGCGCGGTGTCCGGTTTCGCCGCCGCCGTCTCCCTGAAGGCGCCCGGTGCCGATCCGTGCGACTGGTTCGAGGCTTCGGCGCAGGCATTCATGCCGCTGTCGGATTTCGACGTCGTGCTGATGCGCAAGGACCCTCCGTTCGACAACGAGTACCTGTACGCGACCCACCTGCTGGAACTGGCCGCTCGCCAGGGCGCACGGGTAGTCAACGACCCGCGCACCATCCGCGACTTCAACGAGAAGCTGGCCGTGGCCCGCTTCCCGCAGTTCGCCCCGCCGACGCTGGTGACCAGCCTCGAGCCGGTGCTGCGCGAGTTCCTCGCCGAGCATGGCGATGCGATCTTCAAGCCGCTCGACGGCATGGGCGGCAGCGGCGTTTTCCGGGTGCGTACCGACGACCCGAACATCGGCGTGATCATCGAAACGATCACCGACCACGGGCGGCGCACGGTCATGGCACAGCGCTACCTGCCGGAGATCCGCGACGGCGACAAGCGCGTGCTGCTGATCGACGGCGCGCCGGCGCCTTACGCACTGGCGCGGATACCGAAGGCGGGCGAGACACGCGGCAACCTGGCGGCTGGTGGCACCGGCGTCGCCCGCCCGCTGACCGCGCGCGACCGCGAGATCGGGGAGACCGTCGGACCGGTGCTGCGCGACCTCGGGCTGACCCTCGTCGGCCTGGACGTGATCGGCACCCACCTGACCGAGATCAACGTGACCAGCCCGACCGGCATGCAGGAAATCGCTCGGCAGACCCCGTGCGATCCGGCCGCGCTGATGATCGATGCGCTGGAGCGGCTGGCTGCGCTTCCCGCCACCGGCTCCGACGCGACCAACGGAGCGGACCGGTGATCGGCATCCTGATCATCGCGCACGGCACGCTCGCCGAGAGCCTGATCCATTGCGCGAGCCACGTGCTCGGCAAGCGGCCGATGCGCGTGCGGCAACTGGGCGTGACCATCCATGACGACCCGGTGGCGATCCTGCCGCAGGCGCAGGATCTCGTCACCCACCTCGACGACGGCAACGGCGTGCTGATCCTCACCGACATCTACGGGGCGACACCGTGCAACCTCGCCTCCAGGCTGCTGCAACCGGGGCGGGTCGAGGGCATCGCGGGGGTTAACCTTCCGATGCTGATCCGTGCGCTCACCTATCGCGACCAGACGCTGGAAAAGATGCTTGCCAAGGCGATCAGCGGCGGCTGCGAAGGGGTGGTACGCATGCCGCAGCAGCCGGAACAGGGAACAGGACAGACCGATGCTCCGCACTGAAGTCGACATCGTCAACAAGCTCGGGCTGCATGCGCGCGCCTCTGCCAAGCTCACCCAGCTCGCGGGCCAGTTCAAGTGCGAGGTCTGGCTGACGCGCGACGCCCGCCGCGTGAATGCGAAGAGCATCATGGGCGTGATGATGCTGGCTGCCGCACGCGGCGTGCGTATCGGCATCGAGACCGAAGGCCCGGACGAGGCTGAAGCGTCTGCAGCGCTGGCCGCGCTGGTCGCCGACCGGTTCGGCGAAGGCGAGTGACCGCGACGATGGCCCGCGCCGGACATCCGCTGGCGCCCGCCAGCCGCGCGGGCGGTACGGCGGCCGATGGATCGGCCGCAGCAGACGCTGCAGCCGCGCGTTCGATGCGCATGAGCTTCACGATGCATGGCATCGGCGCTTCGGACGGCATCGCGATCGGGCCGGCGCACCTGGTGTCCTATGCGACGCTGGAGGTTGCGCAGTACCTGGTCCCGGCCGGCGAACTGAGGAACGAGCGCCAGCGCTTTGCCGCCGCGCTCGCCAGCGTACGCGACGAACTGACGCAGCTTCGCGGCAGCATACCGGCTGCAGCGCCAGCGGAGTTCGGCGCGTTCATTGACGTGCACCAGATGATCCTGGCCGACTCGACGCTGTCGCAGGGACCGCTAGACCTGATCGACAGCCAGCAGTGCAATGCCGAGTGGGCACTGAAGCTGCAGCTCGACCTGCTGCTCGACCAGTTCGATACCATCGACGATCCCTACCTGCGCGAGCGCAAGGGCGATGTCCTGCAGGTCGTCGAGCGGGTGATGAAGGTTTTGGCCGGCAAGCCCGGCTACATCCCCCGTGCGCTTCCCGGCAGTGCACGCGCGATCCTGGTCGCGCACGACCTGTCGCCGGCGGACATGATCCAGTTCAAGCAGCTGCCGTTCGCCGGTTTCCTGACCGACCTCGGAGGCTCCACCTCGCATACCGCGATCGTCGCGCGCAGCCTGAACATACCGGCCATCGTCGCGCTGCACCGCGCGCGCGCGCTGATCCGCGAGAACGACCAGCTGATCATCGACGGTACGATGGGCGTGGTGATCGTCAATCCCGATCCCGCCGTGCTGTCGGAGTACCGGCTGCGCCAGAAAGCGCTCGGCATCGAACGCGCCAAGCTGCAGCGGCTGGCAACCAGGCCTGCATCGACCATCGACGGCAGTACGATCGAGCTGCTCGGCAACATCGAAGGACCGGACGATGTCGCTGAAGTCCGGTCCAATGGCGGCATGGGCGTCGGCCTGTTTCGCACCGAGTTCCTGTTCATGAACCGCGACGAGCTGCCGGACGAAGACGAGCAGTTCGAAGCGTACCGGGCGGTTGCCAGGGCGATGGACGGGCTGCCGGTGACCATCCGCACGCTCGATATCGGTGCCGACAAGACACTGCGCGGCTCTGAACGCGCATCGGCGAACCCGGCGCTCGGACTACGCGCCATCCGGCTGTGCCTGGCCGACCCGCCGCTGTTCCATACCCAGTTGCGCGCGCTGCTGCGCGCATCGGCATTCGGCACGCTGAACATCCTGGTGCCGATGCTGTCGACGAAACACGAACTCGCGCAGACGCTGGCCTCGGTGGCCCGCGCGCGAGCGAGCCTGGTCGATGACGGCATCGCGTTCGCGCCCAGGGTCGCGATCGGCGGCATGGTCGAGATCCCGGCCACCGCGATCGCCCTGGACGTGTTCCTGAAGCACCTCGACTTTCTGTCCATCGGCACCAACGATCTCATCCAGTACACGCTGGCGATAGACCGTACCGACGACGCGGTCGCCCACCTGTACGACCCGCTGCACCCGGCGGTAATCTCGCTGATCGCGAGCGTCGCCGAGCGCGCGAACCGTGCGAAGGTGCCGATCGCGGTGTGCGGCGAGATGGCCGGTGACGTCGATCTCACGCGTCTGCTGATCGGGCTCGGCCTGCGCCAGCTGTCGATGCACCCGGCCTTTCTGCTGGAGGTGAAGCAGCGCATCCTGAAGACGCAGCTGTCGGACATCTCGTCAATGGCGCGCCGGATCGCCCGCACCCGCGATCCCGACCGTATCCGCAGGCTGGTCGAACGGCTGAACGCATGAACCGGCACCGGGGCGTTTGACAGCTGCCCGCGTCCGGGGTTACCGTGCATCCTGTCATCACGCGCCGATTTGAATTCAGCTTGCGGGCGCGCTAGAAATGCGGCTAAAGAGAAATGAAGATTTCTCCGCCCCGGCCTGCGCAAGCACACCGGGGCTTTTTCGTTCGGGGGCGGCGCCTGCCGCCCGCACTCCAGCTTCCCGCCTGCCGCATGGATACCTCCACCCCGGCCCGATCGGTCGGTGCCGTCACACCGAAGCACGCGACGTTCAGCGAGCCGCTGCCGCTGCGCTGCGGCCGTTCGATCGCATCCTACGAACTGGTCTACGAGACCTACGGTCAACTGAACGCCGACCGCTCGAATGCGATCCTCGTCTGCCATGCGCTGAATGCATCGCATCATGTCGCGGGCTTCTACGCCGACGATCCGGAGAACATCGGCTGGTGGGACAACATCATCGGGCCAGGCAAGCCGATCGATACCGACCGCTTCTTCGTGATCGGCGTGAACAACCTCGGCGGCTGCTTCGGATCGACCGGCCCGATGAGCATCGATCCGTCGACAGGGC
>JADCHX010000003.1 GCA_020248265.1 Rhodocyclaceae bacterium | reverse complement strand
TCAGTTGCTTGACCGTAAACAGCCTTTCCTGGGTTACGTCGGCTCCGCGCATCGTTCCACTCTCGCCTCTGGGGCTCTTGTACCTTCGACTGGCTTCACGACGGAAAGTGCCCCAAGATGCGGGGGTATTTCAACAAACTGTTAAACGGACGATACGATCTTCGAAAAACACGCTCATGTTACTCAATCGGTCCGCCTAACGGACAACCTGACGACGCACTTGCCGCCAACAGTGGGCGCAGTCATTTGGGCGACGAAATGACGAAGCCACTTGGCACGGCGGCGATTCGGGATGCTTCACCGATGCCTGACGCGCGCCCTGCAAGGACGGAACGCCGCCCACCATGAGCGCCCGCACCCGCAGCACAGCCATCTCGCTGCCGAAGTCGCGCGCGGCCCTCGCAGCCTGCGCCACCGCCGAATCCGTCCCGGACCGATTGTTCCGTAGAATCGATCAGCCGGTGTCGCGCGGCTGCCTCTGCCGCGCGGCCTGTACGCCACCTGAGTGAGGATCATGAGCGACCACCATCACGACCACGACCATGAAAATGCGCACGATCGCCCGCTCTCCGGGCCGGCGCTGCGCGTGAAGGCGCTGGAGTCCCTGCTCGTCGAGAAGGGCCTGATCGACCCGAAGACGCTCGACGAGATCGTCGACACCTACGAGCATCGGGTCGGGCCGCGCAATGGCGCGCGCGTGGTGGCCCGCGCCTGGGTCGACGCTGCGTTCCGCGAGCGGCTGCTGGCCGATGCGACTGCGGCGGTGGCCGAGTTCGGCTTCATCGAGCCGCATGCCGAGGACATGGTCGCGGTGGAGAACACCCCGGCGGTGCGCAACCTGGTCGTCTGCTCGCTGTGCTCCTGCTATCCGTGGCCAGTGCTCGGCCTGCCGCCGGCCTGGTACAAGTCCGACGCCTATCGGGCGCGTGCGGTGGTCGACCCGCGCGGCGTGCTGAAGGCCTTCGGCGAGGACATCCCCGAGGACGTCGAGGTACGTGTCTGGGACTCCACCGCCGAGATGCGCTACCTTGTGGTGCCCGAACGACCGGCCGGCACCGAGGGCTGGAGCGAGGAGGCGCTCGCCGCGCTGGTCACCCGCGACTCGATGGTCGGGGTCGGCAGCGCGAAGCGTCCGGAGGGCGGCGCATGAACAGCATCCACGACATGGGCGGCATGCACGGCATGGGTCCGCTGGTGATCGAGCAGGAAGACGGCGTGTTCCACGAGTACTGGCACGGTCGGGTGTTCGCGCTGCGCATGGCCTGCGCCTTCCACCGCCGCTACAACGGCGACATGGGACGCTACGCGCGCGAACGGATGCCCCCGGCCCGCTTCCTCGCGGCGAGCTACTACGAGCGCGCGCTGTACGGCCTGGAGCGCGTGCTGGTCGAGAGCGGCATGATCGACGAGGCGGAACTGGCGAGCGGACAGCCCGCGTCGGCCGAGCGTGCGGCTGCCTGCCTGCAGCCGTCTCAGGTCGAGGCGATCACGCGTACCCGCCGGCGCACGCGTATGGACGAGGTGCAGGTCGCGCCGAAGTTCCGCGTCGGCGATGCGGTGATGACGCGCAACTTCCAGCCCGAGGGCCATACCCGGCTGCCGCGCTATGCCCGCGGCCGGCGCGGCGTCGTCCACCGTGACCACGGCGTGTTCTCGTTCGCCGACAGCAATGCGATGACCCGCGACCGCAAGCCGCAGCACATGTACAGCATCCGCTTCGCCGCCACCGAACTGTGGGGCGAGGCGGCCTCCCCGCGCGACACCCTCTGCCTGGACGTCTGGGATGACTACCTACTGCCGGCCTGAAGCCGACACCGCCGCCGATCTCGACGCGCTGCCGGCACTGCCGCGCGACGAGGCCGGGCCGGTGTTCCGGGCGCCCTGGGAAGCGCAGGCCTTCGCGATGGCGCTCGAGCTGCATCGCCGCGGTGTGTTCACCTGGAGCGAATGGGCAGCCACGCTATCGGCCGAGATCGCCGCGGCGAACGCGCGGCACGAGCACGACGATGGCAGCCGCTACTACGAGCGTTGGCTCGCCGCGCTCGAGGCGCTGGCGGCACGCAAGGCGGTGGTCGGCGACGCGGAACTGGCGGAGCGGATCGACGCCTGGGACCGCGCGGCGCACGCCACGCCGCATGGCAAGCCGGTGGTGCTGCCCCGCGCCTGAACCGCGCACGGGCGCCTGCACCCGGCGCAGGCACTACACGCAGGTACTACAATCCGGCTGCCACCCTTGACAGGATACCGCCCGATGCTTGCTCCGCACCGATCGAACGCCCGCCCGGCCGCCGCCGTGGTGGCCCTGCTGCTTGCACTGCCGGCGACCGTTCTCGCGCAGGCCTGGCCTTCCAAGCCGATCCGAGTGGTGGTGCCGTTCCCCGCGGGCGGCGGCATCGACACGGTGGCGCGTATCGTCGTGCCGAAGATGAGCGAGGCGCTCGGCCAGCCGATGGTGATCGACAACCGCTCCGGTGCTGGCGGCACGGTCGGCACAGAGGTCGTCGCACGCGCGACGCCGGACGGTCATGTGCTGCTGGCCACCTTCGCCAGCCACTCGATGAACGCGACGCTCTATCGCGACCTGTCCTACGACACCGAGAAGGCCTTCGCGCCGATCTCGCTGATCGCGACCGTGCCCAACATCCTGGTCGTGCATCCCTCGCTGCCGGCGAAGACCGTCGGCGACCTGATCTCGCTCGCACGCAAGCGCCCCGGCGACATCAACTACGCGTCGGTCGGCAACGGCACGCCGGCACACCTGTCGGCCGAGCTGTTCAACATGATGGCCGGGGTCAGGATGACCCACATCCCTTACAAGGGCGCGGCGGCTTCGATCATCGGCATGATCACCGGCGAGACGCAGCTCACCTTCACCACCGTGCTGATCGCGCTGCCGCACGTGAAGGCGGGCAAGCTGCGGCCGCTCGCGGTCGCCTCGACCACGCGCACCCCGCTGCTGCCCGAGGTGCCCACCGTCGACCAGTCCGGCCTGAAGGGCTACGAGTCGATCGCGTGGTACGGCCTGCTCGCGCCGGCCGGCACGCCCGGCCCGGTGGTCGACCGCCTGCACGCCGAGCTGGTGAAGTCGGTGCAGGCGCCCGAGGTACGCGACAACCTGCTGCGCCAGGGCACCGAGATCATCGCCAGCACGCCGGCGCGCTTCGCTCAGGTGATCCGCGAGGACATCGTGAAGTGGACGAAGGTGGTGAAGGCGGCGGCGGTCAAGCCCGACTGAGGCCGCCCGTGGCCGTCGCACGCGGTCATCCTGGTGTCCATGTCGAAGCAATGCCCGGCACGCAGGTTCGCGCCGCTGCCAGCGGTCACTCGACCTTGATCTTCGCGCGGTCGACCACCTCGGCCCAGCGCGTGATCTGCGCGCGCATCTGCCGCGTGCCCTCTTCGGGCGAGTTTGCGATCGGGATGAAGCCGAGGTCGGCGAGCCGGTCGGCCAGCGCGGCGCTGCGCATCGCGCCGCCAAACGCGCGGTTCAGCGACGCGAGTACCGGCGCAGGCACGCCAGTGGGCGCATACAGGCCCCAGTAGGTATCCGCGTCGACGCCTTTCACGCCTGACTCTTCGAACGTGGGCACGTCGCGCATCGCCGCGTTGCGCTGCCGGCCGGTGATGGCCAGCGCGCGCAGCTTGCCGGCATCGACATGCGGACGTGCGCTGCTGATGCCGGAGAACTGCATGCTCACATGGCCGCCGAGCAGGTCGCTCATCGCCGGGCCCGTTCCCTTGTAGGGGATGTGCACGATGTCGACGCCGGCCACCTGCTTCATCAGTTCGCCGGCGAGGTGCGTCGAGGCGCCCAGGCCGCCCGATGCGTAGTTGAGCGTGCCGGGCTTCGCCCGCGCGAGCGCGAGCAGGTCAGCCAGCGTCTTCGCCGGCACGCCCGGATGCGCGACCAGCACCACGGGTGCGGACGCGAGCATCGTCACCGCGCTCAGCGACTTCACGGTGTCGAAGGGCATCTTCGCCTTGAACAGGCCCGGATTGACCAGCACCGCGCTGTCAGTGGCGAGCAGCGTGTAGCCATCGGCTGCCGCCTTCACCACCAGTTCGGTGCCGATGATCGATGCACCGCCGGGGCGGTTGTCGAGCACCACCGGCTGGCCGAGCGTCGCGCCCGCGGCCGGGCCGATCACGCGCAGCAGGTTGTCGGTGCCACCGCCCGGGCCGTACGGCACGACCACACGCAGCGGCCTTTCAGGGAACGCCTGCGCGTACGCGGCCGAGGGCAGCAGCGGCAGGGAGGTCGCAAGGGTCATCGCGAGGGCGAACCTGCGCGTGGATGCAGAACCGGACGACATGGGCAGCTTCCTTTTCGTCGGGGACGGCGTGACCCTGATTATCGCAGTGATCGCCGGGCGATGGCGGCCGGCCCCGGGATCGCTCAGCGCGAGTTCAACGCGAACTCAGGCAGTAATCGCCACTGGTCGAATAGCCGCTCGGGCAGCTACCGGTCTTCGGCATCGCATGCCTGGCCCCCTGGCTGGCCAGGCAGTAGTCACCGCTGGTCGAGTAGCCGCTCGGGCAGCTGCCGACCTTGGGCAGCGCGAAGCGCGCACCGCTGCCCGGTACGCAGTAGTTGCCGCTGGTCGAGTAGCCGCTGGGGCAACTGCCGGTCTTGGGCAATGCGACCGCCGCCGGCTGGGCCAGGAGATCGGCAGCCATGCCCGACAGCAGGCAGGCAACAGCCGCCGCGACGGCCGTTGCATGGAAGGAACGATTCTTCATGGATGTACTCATCGGAAATTGCTTGCGGGGTATGCATTCGGTGCAGCAGCGGCACTGTTCGCACCGGAGGGCACCGCCGAATTCACAGGGCTGGCGGGCTTGGCGGGCGCAGCAAGGCTGGTGGCGCTCGAGACATCGGGTCCCGGTGCCCGCCCTTCCCCGGGTTCGGCCCGCGCAGGCATCGACACCCCGAGGAACGTGTTCAGGCGGCGGTCCGCCGTCGACAGTGCAACCTGCACCGCGCTGGCGTCGAACACCCGGCCATTCGCCTTGAACAGGCCATCGGCGTACTCGAACGTCGCCTTCAGGCCGCCGGGCACTTCGGTGGCGATGCCCATGCCGACCGCCATCTGGCGCTGCCCGGCATTGATCGCATTACCCTTGACGGTGATCTCGCCGCTCGAGGTCAGCAGGTTCGCCAGCTCTATCGCGACAGGCTCGGCGCCGGCGGCCGCCACCGCGGCCTGTGCGGCCTTCTTGAGTTCGACCTTCAGGAAGCCTTCGAGGCTGCCGTCGCCGACGCTGCCCTTGACCTCCGTGATGCCCAGCGACAGGCCACCGGTCAGCGCAGTACGCACCGCCGCGCGCAGCTTCTGCTCTTCCTCGGCCTTGAGCGATTTGAAGCCACAGCTCTCGCGACCGATCTGCTGGATCGCCTCGAGGCTGGCGGTATGCAGGTCGCGCAGCGAGATCTGCATCGACAGGTCGCTCGCCTTCTGCCCGGGCATGGTGAAGGTGCGCAGGCTCGGCGTGATCGTCACATCGGTACGGTCGCCGCGCTCGGCGGCCGCTGTCACCAGGCGAAAGCCTTCGGCAGTGCCCAACCCGGTGCCGACCCGGTCGACGCTCAATGCCATGCTGCCGGTACCGCGCACACGGTCCTTGAGATCGACGTCGATCCCGAAGTTCAGCACTTCCAGCGCGCTGCCCGCGCCGCGACCGGCGATGCGTTCGGTCTTCCACTGCATGCCGAAGGCACTGCCGGCGAGCGTTGCCTGGCCGCTGCCGGCCGACACGCGCATCGCCTGCGCGCCACTGCCGAGGACGAGTTCAGGCATCGCGAGGCTGGACGCGACCTGCCGGCCGTAGCCGACCGTTCCCTGCCCGTCCAGCCGCAACGCGCCGTTGGTGACCTTGGACAGCGCCGCACCGACTTCGCCCGACGGCACCATGGTCCAGTCGAAGCGCATCATCGAACCCGGGCGGATCAGGTGCGACACGCGATAGTCGACCTTGAGCGCGATCCCGCCGGCGCCCCCGGTGGTGTCGCAGTGCTCGTCGAAGCGTACTTCGAAGGTTCCGCCGGACGAAAACAGCCCGGTGTCGTGGCGCGCGGCGGCAATGCTCACCCCGGATCCCCCGGGCGCGCGTGCAACCAGGCTGCCCATTTCAGCGGCGGCGATCCGGCCGGCATAGATGCTGGCGCCAGCCCATCCGGCGCCGATGACTGCGATGCCGCCGAGCGTGAGCACGGCGATCTTTGCGGACTTGTTCATTCGTCTCCCCGATGCGAGCTCCAGATGCCGATTTCCGGCATGTACGGCCGGGACATCGGCAGGCTGGCGGAAATCTTTAGGCCTACTACGATAGCATCGGGACCCGCCAGACAGGACGCGCCCGATCAGAACCGCCCGCACCACCCCAGCCACCGCATCCCTGCCCTTCACGACCCTCGCCAACGGCGTGCGGCTGCTCGCGATACGCGCCCCCGGCCTGCACACCGCGTCGGTGAGCGTGTTCGTTCGCTCGGGCAGTGCCCATGAACCGGCGCGCGACAACGGCATCAGCCATGTGATCGAGCACATGGCGTTCAAGGGCACGCCCAGGCGCGATGCCCGCCGGATCAACCTCGACGCCGAGCGCCTCGGCGCGGACGTGAACGCGCATACCGACAAGGACCACACCGCGTACTACATGTACGGCATGCCGCGCGATGCAGTCGCGATGATCGGGATGCTCGGCGACATCGTGCGCCACGCCACCTATCCCGAGGCGGAGCTCGAGCGCGAGCGCACCGTGCTGCTGGCCGAGCTCGCCGACGAGCAGGACGATCCGGTCGCCACCGCCTACCGCCTGTTCGACGAGGCGAGCTTCGGCGCGCATCCGGTGGCGCGTCCGGTGATCGGCACCGCACGGACGATCTCGCGCTTCACGCGCGACGATCTCGTGCGCCATGTCGGGCGCCAGTACTCCGGCGCGAACGTGGTCGCCGGGGTGATCGGCGACATCGATCCGGACGCCGCGCTCGCCGCGCTGACGAAGGCGTTCGCGTCGATGCCGCGCGGCGAAGAGAACACGATCGCCGCGCCGGCCTTCGTCGGCGGCGTACGCGCGCGCCGCGTCACCGGCAGCAGCCAGACCCATCTGGTCGCCGGGTTCCCGATCGCATCGCTGCGTGCGGACGATCCGACCGCCCGTGTCGCCGCAGCCGTGCTGGGCGAAGGGATGAGCTCGCCGTTGCTGCACCACCTGCGGGAACGACTCGGTCTCGTATACCACGCCGATTGCTCGGCCGACGTGATGGACAGCTGGGGCCAGTTCATGGTCGAGGCCTCGACGTCGCCGGCCAACGTCGAGGCGCTGCTGGGCGAACTCGCGAAGATGCTGCACGATCATGCGGCCCGCGTCGATCCCGCTGAACTGCGCCGCGCGCGCAACCAGGTACTCGTCGCAAGGCTGCGCACGCTGGAGCGCGCCGGACGCCGGCTGGAAGACGCAGCGCTGGACCTGTTCGCGCTCGGCCGCGCGCGCAGCCACGAAGAATGGCTCGACCGCATCGCTTCGGTCACCGGTGCGAAGGTGCGCCAGCTGTTCGAGCGGATGCTCGATGCTGGCCCGGCGGTCGCGCTGACCGGCAATGTGCGCCCCGGCATGCGCGACCAGGCGGAGAAGCTGCTTCGGACACGGCTGGCCTGACAGGGCCAGCCCCTCCACGCATGCCGCGTGGAATCAGGCTGCCGTGCCGTTGACCGCCGCGATCAGGTCGAACGCCGCCCTGCGTTCGGCCTCGGTCGAGCCGACGTTGATCAGCATCTCGTCGATGCCGGCATCGAAGAAGCGGCGAACGGTCGTAGCGCAGGTGGACAGGCTGCCGGTGACCGCGAACGCCTCGACCGCAGCATCGGGCACCAGCTTCGTCGCCGCCTCGAGGTCGCGCCGGGCGATGCACTCGATGATCGCCGGCTGGTCGATGGGCAGGCCGGACAGCCGGATGTTCTCGGCCATCAGCCGGTTGCGGAACAGGTAGGCCAGCTTGCGCCGCACGCCTTCGAACGATTCGCGTTCGTCGGTTCCGAAGTAGGCGAAGCAGGCACGGGGCCGGCCGGACGCGTCGATGCCTGCGCCGGAGGCGCCACCCTCGAACGCCTCGACACAGGCGCCGGCGAAGGCCGGCGAGAAACCGGCCGACAATTGCAGCGAGGCCGAGGTCGCACCTGCGCGGCGCGCCATCTTCGGCTCGAGGCAGGTCACGTAGACGGGAATCGCCACGCCAGCGGCGACGTTCAGCTTAGCGCCGTCCAGCCTGAAGGTGCGGCCGGCGAATTCGACCGGCTGGCGCGCGAACAGCCGGTCGAGCGCACCGACGAAATCGCACACCGCGTCCTCCGCGTCTTCGACCACCGCGCCCGACTGCGACAGGTCGAGCGGATTGCCGATGCCGATCGATGCGGCGACCCGGCCCGGTGCGAACTCCGACAGCGTGGCCAGCATCATCGCCACCGTGGTCGGGTGCGCGATGAACGGCGACAGGTTGGACGGCACCACGCGGATGCGCTTCGTGCCCGATGCGATGATCGTGGCCAGCGTCGGCGCATCGCGTCCGCCCAGGTGCTGCGACATCCAGATGCTCGAAGCGCCGGCCGCCTCGGCCGCGAGCGCCAGTGACCTGGCTTCGTCCAGACCTTCGAAGCCTTCGAACCGTATGCCCAGTCGTTTCGGCCGCATGCCCAGCGCGCTCCTGTCCTTCCGCATCTTCGCGGATCCGTTCGATCGCCAGCCGGCGCCGGCAGGGCGGGTGTGACTGCATTGTGTGATCACGGAAAGATAGCATGGCCCTGGAGGCTTGACGGTAGACTCCGGGGTTGAGTACATCTCCGCCGGAGCCCGACCATGCAGAACCCGCCCATCTACCTGACCTCCAGCCAGTGCCAGTCGCTGCTCACCTCGCAGGACGTGATCGAGCAGATCGAACGCGTCGTGGCGTGGGACGCAGAGGGGAAGATCCGCTGGCCGTCGCCGCGCAACATGAACATGCGCGACGTGCACGAGAACCACTACCACCTGAAGGCCTGCATCCTCGACCCGCTGTCGATCGCCGGCTTCCGCGTGGTGGCGCATCTGTCGACGGAAGAGAACTCGAGCAATGCGACCCGCTACGTGGTGGTGGTCGATGCCGAATCCTCGCGCACGCTGGCCTTCGTCGACGAGACCTGGAGCTATGCGCAGCGCACTGTCGCCTCTATCGTGATGGCTGCGCGCAAGCTCGCGCTGCCCGATGCCGGCGTACTGGCCCTGGTCGGGGCGGGCAACCTCGCGACCACCGCGCTCGAGTACTACTCGAAGCTCTTCAACCTGCGCGAGGTGCGCGTCGTTTCGCGCCGGCCGCATACCCGCGAGGCGCTGGCAAGCCGCGCCGAGTCGCACTACAAGATCCCCGCCCGCGCGATGGACAGCATCGAGGCTGCGGTCTCCGGGGCCGACCTGGTGCTCACCGCCACCAACAGCGGCAAGGCGCTGATCGAGGCGGCGTGGATCGCGCCCGGCGCGGTCGTGGCGACCCTCGACACCGCCGAACCGGGCCGCGACTACGCCGAGCAGGCCGACCTGTTCGTCGTCGACAGCCGCGAGCAGCTGCAGAAGGAACTGCTCGAACTGTTCGGCGAGGAAGGTCCGGGCTGGGTCGATGCGACGGTGGCCGAGGTCGTCGGTGGCAAGCATCCCGGCCGCACCGATCCAAAGCAGCGCGCACTGATCGTCACCCAGGGCATGGCCAGCCAGGACATCGCGCTCGCGCACCTGGCCTATGTGCGAGCGGTCGAGCGCAAGCTCGGCCTGGTGATGCCCGCAGGCGGCGCCTGACCCGCGCGGGGGTCGGTGGGCGGCGGCCTGCGCCCGACGAACGCGGACTGCGCTACGATGGCGGCACGGTGCAATTTCCCGCACCGCGACCCGCCCAAGGAGCATCGTCCATGGCCGCTCTTCAACCCGGCACAGCCGCGCCGGATTTCTCGCTCGCATCGCACACCGGTGCCACGCTCACGCTCGCCAGCTTCCGCGGCCGGCGCGCCGTGGTGACCTTCCTGCCCTTCGCATTTACCGGTGGGTGAAAGAATCAAGTGAGCGGGTTCCGTGAGAACTACGCACAATTCCAGGCACTCGACGCAGAAATCCTGCAGATCAGTGCCGACCCCGTCCCCAGCCTGAAGGCGTGGATGGAATCGCTCGGTGGCCTGCCGTTTCCGCTGCTTTCGGACTTCTGGCCGCATGGCAGCGTCGGCCGCGCCTATGGCGTGTTCAACGATGAACGCGGGATGGATGCGCGTTCGGTGTTCATCGTCGACGCAACCGGCGTGATCCGACACTCGCATGTCTACGCACCGGGTACCGTCCCGGAGAGCGCCGACCTGCTGGCGAGGCTCGCCGCGATCTGAGCGTGACGGAGGCGGGCCCTGAGAACCTCAGCCCCGCCTCCCCCGGCGCAATCTGCGTGACAATGCCTCCCTGCCGGCAAGGGCCGGATGCAAGGAGGACGCAATGGCTGCACCGTACGATCCCGCCGCGCGCCATGCGGTTGCCTGCCGGGACATCGAGTTCCGCAAGACCCCGACGCGCACGCTGCTCGCGCGCATCTACCAGCCGGAAGGACCCGGCCCGTTCCCGCCGGTGCTGCACCTGCACGGCGGCGCCTGGAACAACAAGGACCGGCTGCACAATCCGATCATGGCCCATGCGCTCGCCGCCAGCGGCCTGCTGCTGGTGTCGATCGACCTGACCCGTGCGCCCGAGGCACCGTACCCTGCCAACGTGCAGGATGCCCATCTGGGCGTGCGCTGGCTGAAGGCCCATGCCCGCGAGTGGAATGCCGATCCGTCCCTGCTCGGCATCGTCGGCAGCTCCAGCGGCGGCCACATCGCGCAGCTGATCGCGATGCAGCCGCACAAGCCGGTGTACGGCGCGCTGCCGCTGGCCGAAGCCCCTGCCCTCGATGCCGGCGGCGTGCGCTATGTCGCGACCCGCTCGCCGATCAGCGACCCGCAGGCGCGCTACGACCATGCGAAGCAGCGCGACTGGACCGAGATGATCGACAACAGCCTGCGCTACTTCCAGCCGTGGGACACGATCTCGGAGGCGAACCCGCAGGCCATCCTCGACCGCGGCGAGCCGGTCGAGGTACCGCCGATGCTGGTGATGCAGGGCGGCGCCGACGACAACGTGCTGCCCGGGCTGCAGGAACGCTTCGCGCAATCCTACCGGGATGCAGGCGGTATCTGCGACCTGGAGATCTTCGAAGGCTGCGACCATGCCTGGGTCGACGATCCGGGTCCGCAGACCGATCGCGCGATAGCGGTGGTGAAGGCTTTCATCGCACGATCGCTGTCGTCCTGAGCGGCTGCGGACGGTCGGCCGTGAACCGGGCGACAATCGCCCCTTCACGGCCGATGCCGGAGCAGGGAGAAGACCACGATGGCCACGCGCTACGACCCGGATGCGACCTTCGAAGTACGGACCTGGGATGTCGAGTTCCGCAGGACGCCGAAGCGCCAGCTGATGGCGCGCATCTACCAGCCGCAGGGCATCGGCCCGTTCCCGGTCGTGCTCGACCTGCACGGCGGTGCCTGGAACAACAAGGACCGCTTCGCCAACGTGCCGATGGACGAGGCGCTCGCCGCCAGCGGCCTGCTGGTGGTGGCGATCGACCTGACCCTCGCGCCGGAAGCGCCCTACCCCGCCTCGGTGCAGGACGCGCACTACGGCGTGCGCTGGCTGAAGGCCAACTGTGAGCAGTGGAAGGGCGACCCGTCCACCGTCGGCGTGCTCGGCAGTTCGAGCGGCGGGCACCTCGCCCAGCTGATCGGAATGCGTCCGGCGGATGCGCGCTATGCTGCGCTGCCGCTGGAAGGCCATCCCGGGATCGACGCCAGCCTGCGCTACGTGGCCACGCGCTCGCCGATCAGCGACCCGCATGCACGCCATCTCAACGCCGAGCGGCGCGGGGTGGAGGACATGGTGCGCCGGTCGTCGATCTACTGGAGCCCGCCCGGGTCGATCCACGAAGGCAACCCGCAGGAGATCCTCGACCGCGGCGAGAAGGTCGCCCTGCCACCCATGCTCGTGATGCAGGGCGGCGACGACGACAACGTGCTGCCGGAGATCCAGGTGAAGTTCGCCGAGTCATACCGCAAGGCCGGCGGCGACTGCACCTGCGAGGTCTTCGAGGGCTGCGGCCACATCTGGGTGGCCGACCCGGGGCCGCAGACCGACCGCGCGCATGCGATGGTGAAGGCCTTCATCGCGCGCGTGCTGGCCCGAGGCTGAGCGCGAGAACCGGCGCCGGACGCCACCGCGACCCGCGCGGTGGCACTCAGTCGATCTTCAGCCCGAGCGCCTTCGCGACCTTGCCCCAGCGCTCGATGTCGGCACGGTTCTGTGCCTCGAAGGCCTCCGGGCGCGACAGCACGGCGTCGACGCCGAAGCCGGCCAGTTCGGCGCGGCCCGCGTCGCTCGAGAACGACTTCGCCAGTTCGCCCTGCACCCGCTCGACCACCGGGCGCGGAATACCTGCCGGCCCGACCACGCCGTACCAGAAGACCGGGTCGAAGCCCTTCAGGCCGGCCTCGATCAGGGTCGGCACGCCGGGCAGCACCGCCACCGGCCGGCTGACCGCGAGCGCACGTACCTTGCCGGCCTTCACGAGCTGCACCGACGAGCCCGGGTTGTCGAAGAACAGCGAGATCCGGTCGGCCATCAGCTCGGGATAGACCGGCGCCGCACCCTTGTAGGGCACATGGGTCATGGATACCCGCAGTTCGGTCAGGAAGGCCTCGGTGATCAGGTGGCCGAGCGTGCCGGCGCCGGCGCTCGCGTAGTTGAGCCTTCCACTGTTGGCACGCAGGTAGTCGATCGCCTCGCGCATCGTCTTGGCGGGGAAGGCCGCCGAGGACAGCAGCACGTACGGCGTGGTGCCGACCAGCGTCACATGGGTGAAGTCCCTGCGCGGATCGAAGCGTGGCACCGACAGCAGCAGCGGTGCGACCGAGTGCGTGCTGGTGGTGACCAGCCCGAGCGTATGGCCGTCCGGTGTCGCGCGCGCGATCAGTTCGCCCGCGATCGCACCGCTGGCACCGGGCCGGTTGTCGACCACCACCGGCTGGCCGACGCCGTCGGACAGCCGCGCCGCCGTGGCCCGCGCCATCAGGTCGGTGGTTCCACCCGGAGGCAGGCCGACCAGCATGCGCACCGGTCGCGACGGCCATGCGCCAGGCTGCTGCGCCTGCGCGATGGACGCGGCAGCCTGCGTACCCAGCAGCACGCACAGTGCGGCGACGGCCGGCACAAACCGTTGCAGGCATCCGGTCGGGCGAACCTGCGATCGCGACGGCCGCCCCGGCGCCCTCATGCCTTGCCCGCCTGCTTCGCCTCCGGGTAGACGACCGCATCGCCGCGCTCGAACATCCATTGCATGTCTTCCTTCGACAGGTACTCGCCCCGGGTGCCTCGCGCGGCGCACAGGGTCTCGACGATGATGTTGCGCTTCACCTCGGACACCAGGACGTTGGTGCGATGGTAGGCCTCGGACACCGATCGCCCGAGCACGGTGAAGCCATGCCTGCGCATCACGATGCAGTTGGTGTCGTGGATGAAGGTCTTGATCGGCGCCACGTCCTCCTCGACGTTCAGGTGCGCCGGCAGGTAGGCGGCAGGCTTCTGCATCAGGTACGAGAAGGTGAGCGAGGTGGAGCGGATCTCCTCGAAGCCGGCGGCAAGGAATGCGATCGTCTCGTCATGGTGCAGGTGGATCACGCAGTTGACGTCGGGGCGCAGGCGCAGGATCTCCCGGTTCATCTGGTGGCCGACGGTGGTGGCCCGGGTGCCATGCACGATCGCGCCATGCGGGATGTCGGTGATCACCAGGTCGTCGATCGTCGCCTCTTCCAGCGACAGCCCCTGCGGCTTCACGTAGCACAGGCCGTCGGCGTACTTGGGATGGGGCACGCGGATCACCATGTTGCCGAGCGAGCTCTGCACGTAGCCGCGTTGGTTGAGCATCCCCGCGTAGCGGACGTACGACTCGCCCACCGCGCGGTCGAAGGCGACGTCGGGATCGGGGTCGATGAGGTTCAGGCGCGGGTCCGGCGTCGGGGTGTCCATCGCGGCGAGGTCCTTGCAGGGGGATTCGGATCAGCGGCAGGGTCAACCCCTCAAGGGTCGGACAATCGGCGCGCGTGCGCAAGGGCGCCGCAGACCCGTGCTGCAGACCAGTCGCGCAGGCCCGCGCATACAATCCTGGCATGCATACCGTCCGCGAAGACACGGCGGCGACCGTAGCGGCGGCCGTCGCCGTCGCCACTGCCCCCGCTGCCGCGCCACGTACGCGGCGGCACCGCCTGCTGCTGCCTGCACTGCTGCTGGTGATTGCCGCGACCCTGTCTGGCTGCCGCTGGCTGCGCCCCGGCCCCGCGGCGGTCCAGCCACCGGCCGCGGCGGCCGGGCCGGCAACGGCAGCGCCGGCAGGCATGCAGCCCCGCCTGCTCGCCGAGGGCTGGCGCTGCGAGGACGGCCAGACCCTGGGCACGCGCGCGTTGGCCGGGCTGAAGACGGTCGAACTGCGCATCGGCGAGGTGCGTCGGACACTGCCTCAGGCGGCCAGTGCATCGGGCGTGCGTTTCGAGGATGCCGACTGGCTGTTCTGGCAACGCGGCGCGCAGGCGATGCTCCAGCGCAAGCCGGCACCGCCGGTGTATTGCAACGAGGTGCGTGCGCTGTCGCTCGTCGAGGATGCACGGGCACGCGGCATCACCTTTCGTGGCCAGGGCAGCGCGCCCGGCTGGTTGCTGGAGGTGGGGCCGGACAATCGCGTCGTGCTGTCGGGGCCGGCCGGCAGCCGGGACATCGAGGGTCGGCACGAATGGCCGGACCTGACCGCCGCGCCCGGCCCGGCCTATGGCAGCACGCGCTACACCGCCGAGGCTGGCGGACGCCGCCATGTGATCGTCGTGCTGCCCGACCCGTGCGTCGACGACATCAGTGGCGAACGGTTCCCGGCGGCCGTGCTGATCGAGGTGGATGGCCGCCGGCTGCGCGGTTGCGGCACGCCGATCGCGCACTGATACGGCCTGACGCGCACTGACGCGCGCTGCCGACTCGCCGGTGAACCTACCAGCCGGAGAACCTCGGCCAGGTGTCGATGATCGCGCCGCCGTCGACCACGCGATAGGCCTCGTACTGGGCTGCCGTCGCGCAGGCATGGTTCGGCTGCACGCGCAGCAGCGTACCGATCGGGTAACGCTGCACCAGGTCGTCCGGGCAGCTGCCGTCGCGCATCGACACGATGCCGTGCTCCTGGTTCGCCGCACCCATCCACAAGGCGGGCACCGGCTCACCCGCTACGTCGCACACCGCGCCGTAGCCGTGATCGATCTTCTGCTTCGCGGTACCGCGGTCGCGGCTCATCGCCATCCAGCCGGCATCGACGATGATCCAACCCTTCGCGGGCTGGTGCCCGATCACGCTGGTCAGCACCGACAGCGCGATGTCCTGCTGGCCGCAGACGCCGATGCCGGCCATCACCAGGTCGAAGAACACGTAGACCCCGGCGCGCACTTCGGTCACGCCCTCGAGGCCGGTCGCCGACAGCGCCGTCGGCGTGGAGCCGACGCTGACCCGTTCGCACGGCAACCCTGCGGCACGCAGTGCCGCAGCGCAGGCCACGACTGCATCGCGCTCCTGCGCCGCCATCGCGCCCAGCGCCTCCGGGGTGTCGAGGTCGTAGGACCCGCCGGCATGCGTCATCACTCCGGCCAGTGACCCGGCCGAGTGAAGCACGCGTGCGATCTCGACCAGCATCGGGTCGCCAGGCCGCACGCCGGAGCGGTGGCCATCGCTGTCGACCTCGACCAGCGTCGGCAACTGCACGCGAGCGGCTGCGCAGGCACCGGCGATCGCCTTGGCCGAAGCGACCGAATCGACGATCGCCGCCAGGTCGCAGCCGCGTGCCCGCAGGTCGAGCGCATGGGCGATCTTGTTCGGTGCCAGCGCCACCGCATAGAGGATGTCGCGCACGCCCTGCGCGAAGAACTGCTCGGCTTCCTTCAGCGTCGACACGGTGATCGAGGCTGCCCCGGCCTGCATCTGCGCCTGCACCACCGGCCAGCTCTTGCTGGTCTTCACGTGGGGGCGCAACCGGCAGCCGAGCCCGTCAACCTGCGACTGCATGCGCCCGACATTGCGGTTCATGCGTGCGCGGTCGAGCAGCAGCGCGGGGGTTTCGATCGAACGCAGGTCAGCCAAGGGATTTCGCCTCGTTGAAGGACGGGCGAACGCCGATCCAGCCACCGATTGTACGATCATAGCTGCCGCCGTCGATGCGACGGTGCCGGTTCACTCCGGCCGGATGCCACCCTCTGCGGCGACCTTGCGCCAGGTGGCGAGGTCGCGTGCGATCAGGTCGGCGAACGCTTCCGGGCTGCCCGGCGAAGGCACAGCCGCCTCGTCGAGGAAGCGCTGGCGCAGGTCACGGTCGGCGAGCAGCCTCTGCAGTTCCTGCGACAAGCGTCGCACCACGGGGTCGGGCGTGCGCGCCGGTGCGGCAAGGCCCCACCACAACTCGGCAGCGTAGCCGGGCAGGCCGGCCTCGGCCAGCGTCGGCAGCTCCGGCACGAAGGTCGAACGCTCCGGGCTGGAGACCGCGAGCAGCCGCAGCCGCCCGCTGCGCACATGCTGCAGGGCTGGCGGCAGGCTGCTGATCATCATCTGTACATGGCCGCCCATCACGTCGGCCAGCGCCGGGGCGTTGCCCTTGTAGGGCACGTGGGTGAGCTTCACCTTCGCGATCGACTGGAACATCTCGGATGCGAAGTGGTTGATGCCGCCGATGCCGGCGTTCGCGGCATTGACCTCGCCCGGCCGTGCCCGCGCGAGCCGCACCAGGCCCTGCACGTCCTTCGCCGGCAGCGAAGGGTGGACGAACAGGCCCAGCGCGCTGCGCGCGACCAGGCCGATCGGCGCGAAGTCGCCCGGCACGCTGTAGGGCAGGTTCGGCTGTACCGCGGCCAGCGTGGTGAGCGTGCTCGAGACCGCGAGCAGGGTATGCCCGTCCGGGGCCGAGCGTGCAGCGTAGGCCGTCCCGGTGGCGCTGCCGGCACCGGCGCGGTTCTCGACGATCACCGGCTGGCCCAGTGCGGCCGGCAGGCGCTCGGCGACCGCGCGCGCGAACACGTCGTTGCTGCCCCCGGCGGCAAACGGCACCACGATGCGCAGCGGCTTCGCCGGCCACGATGGCTGCTGGGCGACTGCCTCGGGCAGCGCGCCGGCAGGCAGCCACGCCATGGCCACGGCGACCGGCGCGAACCTCGAAATCCGCTCGCGGCACCCCCGCCAGGCATGCCACGCGAAACGATCTGCCTTCATTGCTTCCTCCTCCGGCCGGCTGCCGGCCCTGCCACCTCCGCCGCCCGGTGGTCCGGGCGTGCGGCACTGCCTGCGCCACGGCTAGTCAGCCCGCAGGTTCGCATCCTTGATCAGGCGCCCGAAGCGCGCGAGGTCGGCCCTGAGCAGTGCAGCCAGTTCGTCCGGCGTGCTGCCGACGGTCTCGCTGCCGGCGGCGATGAACTTCTCCTTCACTTCGGCGCGCTGCAGGTAGCGCACCACTTCGGCATTGAGCAGCGACACCACCGGGGCCGGCAGCCCCGCCGGACCGAACAGGCCGAAGGTCGCGACCGCCTCGTAGCCGGGCAGGCCCGCCTGCGCCATCGTCTGGAACTGCGGCGCCAGCGCGGTCGGCTTCGCGCTGGTCACCGCCAGTGCCCGCAGCTTGCCCGACTGGATGTGCGGGATCACGGTCGAGGCGTTGTAGAACAGCACCTGGATCTGCCCCGAGATCAGGTCGGTGACCGCCTGCGAAGGATTCTTGTAGTTGATGCGCGGGATATCGACCTTGGCCATCGCATTGAACAGCTCGGCCGACAGGTGGTTAGACGACCCGGCAGCACCCGAGCCGTAGTTGAGTTCGCCCGGACGCTTGCGCGCCAGCGCGATCAGTTCCTTCACGCTCTTCACCGGCAGCGAATTGGGCACCACCAGGATGTTCGGCGACATCGTGACCAGCGACACCGGGGTGAAGTCGCGCTGCGGGTCGTAGGGCACGTTCGCCTGCAGCAGCGGCGCCAGCCAGAGCGTGGAGGCCGACAGCAGCAGCGTATGGCCATCCGGTGCGGCACGCGACACGATCTCGCCGGGAATGGTGCCGACCGGGCGGTTCTCGACCACGAACGGCTGCCCGAGCACGGGCGCGAGCCCCTGCCCGATCAGCCGCGCAGCGAAGTCGCCGCCGCCGCCGGTGCCGGGCACGACGATGCGTACCGGTCTGGACGGGTACGACTGCGCGGCGGCGAGGTTCGATACAAGCGTGGCCACGCCGATCAGGGCGGCTGCGACGATTTCCTGCGTACGGGCGGATCGTGCCATCGTGCCTCCGTCGACGTTGTGCGGTATCCGGGCGGCTGCCACCACCGCTCAGGCGGCGGGCCGGTTGACCTTCGCGTACTCGGCGACCTGCGCCTCGTCCATGCCGAGCCAGTCGACCAGGACTTCGGCGGTCTGCTCGCCGAGCAGCGGCGCTGCGGTCACCGGCACCGTCGATTCGGACATCTTCACCGGCCAGCCGGGCATGCTCATCTTCCCGCGGGTCGCATGGTCGATGTCGGCGAACATGCCGCGCGCCCGCAGGTGCGGGTCTTCCATCAGTTCCTGCGTGTCGAGCACCGCGCCGGCCGGCACGCCAGCCGCCTGCAGCGTCTCCATCGCCTCGACCTTGGTGCGCGTGCTGCACCAGGCGCCGACCAGTGCATCGACTTCCTTCGCGTTCTTCGCGCGCGCGCCCGGCGTCGAGAAGCGCGGATCGTCCTTCAGGTCTTCGCGGTCCATCACCTTCAGCAGCCGCTGCCAGTGCCAGTTGCCGGCACGCGTGGTGTAGACCATCACGTAGTCGTTCGGCCCGCCGGGCTGGCACAGGTAGAGTTCGCTCGGCGCGGCTGCCCCCAGCGAACTCTGGTTGCCGGACCGCGCGACCGGCTGCCCGGTCATCAGCTGACCGGCGAACACGATGCGGTTGAAGTTGATCACCGCATCCTGCATCGACACCTCGATGCGCTGGCCGCGCCCGGTGGCGTGGCGCTGGTTGAGCGCGGCGAGGATGCCGACCAGGCAATGCAGCCCGGCGCCGGTGTCGCCCACGTGCGGGCCGGGCCGCATCGGCGGACCACCGGCCTCCCCGGTGATGGCGAACGCGCCGCCGGTGGCCTGCGCGATCATGTCGAAGCTGAGGTAGTTCGCGTACGGCCCGTCGGGCGCGAAGCCCTTGATCTGTGCATAGATCAGCCGCGGGTTCAGCTTGCTCACGACGTCGTAGCCGAAGCCCAGGCGCTCGATGCCGCCGGGCGACATGTTCTCGATCAGGATGTCGGCCTTCTCGACCAGGCGCATCAGCGTCGCCTTGCCCGTCTCGGACTTCAGGTCGCAGACGACGCTACGCTTGTTGGCGTTCATCAGGATGAAGTAGTAGGAGTCGAGCTTCTTGTCGTTGGTCGACGCGTAGCGACCGCTCTCGCCGCTCGGCGGCTCGATCTTCACGACATCGGCACCGAGCCAGGCGAGCGCCTGGGTGCACGACGTACCGGCCTCGTACTGCGTGAGGTCGACGACCTTCAGGCCCGACAGTGCGGCGCCCGTGGATGGCGATGCCATTGGATTCCCCCGAGGAAAGACTCGATGCGTGTGTTGCGCGCTGTTCTTTGCCACGAGTATAGCGGTCAGAAGATCAGCGCAGCGATGCCCAGCACGCCCAGCCAGACCAGCAGGCTGCGCCAGACCAGCGCCGCCGCGCCGTCCATCTGGCGCACGGCGACTGCATAAGAATCTGCATCCCAGCCGGCGCCGTCGAACGCATCGACGGTGCCGTCGGAATCCCGGGCAGGCATGCGCTCGGCCCCGGCCCCCGCCGCGGGCGCGTTGGGTCCCATGCCCAGCGCACCCAGTGCCGCCGCCACCATCAGCGCGCGCGGCTCGCCCGGGCGCTCGCGCGTCGCCCCCTGCCATCCCTCGACCGCGCCGGTGAAATCGCCGACCAGCGCGAACGCCCCCGCCGCCAGGCGGGCAGGCAGTGCGTCAAGCCAGCTCAGGGCTGCCAACGACACCACGGCAAAGCCGGGGTGCGGCGTCGATACCGGGGCGGCGCACCAGCGCAGCGCGACCCGGTCGGCCGCACGATAGAGCACCGCGCCACTCGCCCCGGGCAGCAGCACGAACCAGAACGCACCCCCGAACAGCCAGCGCCCCGCTTCACCGATGCCGCGCTCGATCGCCTGCCGCGCGATCGTCTCCGGCGTGGTCGCGGGCATGGCGCCGCCGGTCGGTGCCAGCGGACCACCCTGCCAGTCGGCGAGCGCGGCGCCGGCAAGGTCGAGCCGGCGCGCAGCCAGCCCGTCGCGCACCGCCGTGAAACGATGGCTGAACAGCCGGAAGCCGAGCGTGAAATACAGCGCCACCACCATGAACAGGAACCAGAGAACACCGCTCAGCAGGCCGAGCGCGGCACCGAGCGACCCGACCAGCAGCGCGGGCAGGCCGACCACCAGCGACCAGCCGAGCCATGCATGCCATTCGTGGCCGCCGTCGAGCCGTTCGGGCAGGCTGTCGATCGCGCCGCGCAACAGGGCATCGATGCGCTGCAGCGGCCAGTGGGTGACCGGACGCCACTGCTCGAGCAGCAGCGCGAACACAATGGCGATCACGTCCATCGCACGCCCCGCCCGAGGCTGCGCCGCCGGCTAGCGGCGCAACCTCAGGTAGATCTCCGGAAGCTTCGCGGGCAGGCTGCCGACATCGTCGAGCACGAGGTAATGGCCGCGCCCGAAGATCTGCGGCAGGTACTGGTTGGCCAGCGTGTCGACAGTGATGCAGAACGGATGTACGCCCGCGTTGACCGCTTCCTTCACCGCCATCCGCGTGTCCTCGTGCAGGTAGCGGCGGTCGCCGCCGTCGTCATAGTCTTCGGGGCGGCCATCGGACAGCAGCAGCAGCAACCGGCGCGGCGTCTGCACGCCCTCGAAGCGGTGCACCGCATGGCGGATCGCCGCACCCATGCGCGTGGCCAGCCTTCCGGACAATCCGCCGACCGTGGCGCGCACCGTGTCGTTGTACGGCTGGTCGAAATCCTTGATTCGATAGTAGTTGACGTTGTCGCGGTACTTCGAACAGAAGCCGGCGATCGAGTAGGGATCTCCGACTTCCTCCATGCTCTCGGCGAACAGCATCACGCCGGCCCGGATGGTATCGACCAGCCGGCCGTTGCCGTCGGCCACGGTCTGCATGATGGAGGTCGACAGGTCGGCCAGCAGGGTCACCGCGACATCGCGGTTGCGGATCGCGCGCCGCTTGTAGACGCGCGCCTCCGGCGAGCGGCCGGCCGCTCGCTCGGTGACATAGCGGATCGCAGCCTCGAGGTCGAGGTCGTCGCCATCCATCTGCCGGGTGAGCGGTGCCGGGCGGGTCGGCTTCTGCGACTGGATCGCCTTCTTCAGGCGCTTCAGCGTGCCGGCATGACGGTCGGCGAGGCGCTGCGCCTCGGCCGGGTTCGACTCGGCCAACACCTTCTCGGCCACCCATGCCCAGTCGGCCTTGTAGCGGTTCTCGCGGTAATCCCACTCGGGATACGGCAGCCCGCGGTCGGGTCCGTTCGCCTTGTTCGCCTGCTGCTGGGCGCGCTCGCCCGTCTTCGTCTCGCCCGAGCCCTTGCGGTTGGCCGCCGACTGCGCATGCGCCGCCGCACCGCCGCTGTCGTCGGCCTCGGCGTCCTGCGGACCCATCTCCTGCTCGACCGATTCGCTGTCCTCGTCGGGCTCGCCCTCGCCTTCGCCCGATTCGGATTCCTTCTGCTCGCTGCGTTCGGCCTGGCTGCCCGGTCCCTGCGCGGCCTTCACCTCGCGGCCCAGGTTGGGCGAACGTCCGGGCAGGTAGGCGCCCTGCACGTCCTCGGGCGTCTCGGGGTGCCCGAGGTCGGCCAGCACCGGCAGCAGCAGCCGCGCGATGCGGAAGGCATCGATCACGGTCGCATCCGGTTCGAGCAGCCGCGCGAGCTGGTCGGCCACCGGTTCTGGCAGCGGGTGCGGCCGTCCCAGCGCGAGCTGCAGCGTGGACAGCGCAAGCTGGTAGTAGTCGCGCGCGATGCCTTCGGGCATCGCGACCAGCGCGGCGAGCCGTGCCATCCGGCGCAGGTGGGTCGGTGCGATCATCGCGATCGCGTTGTCGACGCGCAGGTCTTCGCAGATGTCGAACAACAGCTTGAAACGCACTACGTCATCGCCGAACTGCGCGATCAGCGGCTCCCAGGAGATCGCGCGCGCCTCGGTGATCTCGGCGTCCAGCCCGAGCTCCGAGAACAGGCCCTTGAGCGGCGCCACTGCATAGGTGCCGAACTGCAGGTGGCCGGCCACATGCAGCACCCCGAGCACCGCATGCTCGCGGTCGGGCAGCGTCACCGGCGCGAGCACCACCCGGCCGTCGGTTTCGACGAACGGCCGGCCCTTGTCGGGCGCCCAGCCGCTGTCCTGCACCTCGACTGCCTCGCCATACCAGGCGGTCAGCACCATCTTCAGGAAGCGTTCGTTCTGCTGCGCGCGGAAGCCCGGCAGATCGTCGAGCAGCAGGCGCAGGCTCTCCTCGGACTCGAGCCGGAAATACGCCTCGCCGCGGAAGCGGTCGGCGGTCAGCACGTCGATGCCGCGCCGCGCCCAGGGCGCGATCGCGCCGGCACCGAGCAGCGCACGCACGCGGATCGCGCCGGGCAGGAAGGTCGCCAGGCCGAGCCTGCGCGTGGCGAACAATTCCTCGGCCGGAGCGCTCAGCTGCTCGATGCCGGGCACGCCCTGGCGCCCGGCGAGGTCGCGCACCGGGGTGCTGAAGTAGGCGTTGCCGCTGTCGGCATGGCGCGCGCACCAGGCGAAGCCGATGTCGGCCCAGCGGATCTGGCCGATCGGGCCGAGCGCGCCGTAGGCATGGCCCAGGTTCGCCATGAAGCCGTCGATCGCCTTCCACGAGCCCTGAAGGTCGAGGAAGTGCAGCGCCTGGCGCGTCCAGGGCAGCACCGCGCCGCACGCCGCGATCGCCTCCGGTGTACCGCGAGTGAACGCGCGGCCGGCGTCGCGGTCGAACTCGAACAGACGGCGGCAGGCCGCCAGCCATTCCAGCGCTTCCGCCTCCCCGGTCACCGCCAGCACCGACGGCAGCGCCGAGGACGCATCGCGGTGGGCGACGAAGGAGACCTTCGACAGTTCGTCGAGCGCGCCGCGCAGCGCCTCGCCGGCCGGCATGCCAGCGACTGCGTTCGATCCGGAGTCGGCCGGCACCGAGGGTTCGCTCATCTCAACCTCCCCGCATCACGCGGCGCGCAATGTAGCGGCCGATCCACAGCCCGATTCCGAGCAGCAGCACCAGCCCGATGATGATCTGATCATGCCAGCGCACATCTTCGAACAGCGTCTCGAGCGCGCTGCCGAAAAGATAGCCGGCGCCGCCGATGACGGCGGTCCATACCGCGACCCCGGCCACGTTGAACACCATGAACCGCCAGGCCGGCACTGCGCTCATGCCCAGCGCCACCGGCGCGGCGATGCGGAACCCGTAGAGGAAGCGATTGATGATGATGATCGCGATGTCGTAGCGCACGATCCAGCCCTTGATCCGCTGCACTTTCGCTTCGACCTTCGGGAAGCGGTCGAGGAACGAGCGCCCGAAACGCACACCGATCACGTAGTAGCCCAGATCGCCGATGTAGGTGCCGAGCATCGCGGCCGCGCCGACCAGCCAGGCATCGAGCAGGCCCTGCTGGGCGGCGATCATGCCCAGGACGAGGACCGTCTCGCCCTCGAGCATGGTACCGATGAACACGAACAGGTAGCCGTATTCACGGATCAGTTCGGGCAGGTTCAGCCCGAGGCTCGACAGGAAACTCATTGTCGGGTGCCGGCTCGCCCGGAGAAACCAGGCCGGGCGCGACCGGCGTTACTCGAAATGCGCCCGCACGATTTCCAGCAAGGCCGCAGACAGTTCGATGTCATCGGTCACCGGATTGATGATCGCGACCTGGCAGGCCTCGATCGGCGACAGGCCGGCGCTGATCATGCTTGCCGCGTAGACGAGCGCGCGGGTGGAGGTGACCTCGTCGAGCCCGTGGTCCTTGAGGGCGCGCGCCTTGCGCGCCACCGACACGAGCCGGGCCGCGCTTTCGGCGTCGAGGCCGGCCACCTCGTTCAACAGGATACGACGTTCGGTCTCCTCGGCCGGGAAGTCGAAGTTCAGGCCGATGAAGCGCTGCTTGGTCGAAGGCTTCAAGTCCTTCAGTACCGTCTGGTAGCCGGGGTTGTACGAGATCACCAGCAGGAAATCTTCATGCGCGGTGATCTCGCGGCCGATCTTCTCGAGCGACAGGCGGCGCCGGTGGTCGGTCAGCGGATGGATGATCACGGTCGAATCGGTGCGCGCCTCGACGATCTCGTCGAGGTAGCAGATCGCCCCGGCCTTCACCGCACGCGTCAGCGGACCGTCCTGCCACACCGTCTCGCTGCCTTCGAGCAGGAAGCGGCCGACGAGGTCGGACGAAGTCAGGTCTTCATGGCAGGACACCGTGACCAGCGGGCGGTTCAGCCGCCACGCCATATGCTCGAGGAAGCGGGTCTTGCCGCAGCCGGTCGGGCCCTTGAGCATGATCGGCAGGCGCTTGCTGTAGGCAGCCTCGAAGATCTCGACTTCACGGCCCTGCGGTTCGTAGTAGGGCGCGGTGGCCGTCGGACGGGCCGGCGGGACGATGTCGTGGTCGGCCGGCAGCGGCGCAATCGGATCGTTCATTCGAGGGTCTGAACCAGGAGTCGACGGGATGGAAAGGCGGGGCAAGAATAGCACGCCGCCCAGTGCTAGCCGGGTGACACCGGCGCAGCGGCGGACCCCGTCTGCGCCGCGCCGCGTACTTCGAATCGTACCTCGTCGATCACGCGATCCTGCGCATCGACCAGTTGCAGCCGGTGGTTGCCCGGGACCGGTTGCCAGGGATACGGACGGTCCGCCGGCGCCAGCCGCCGGCCACCGATGCGCCAGTGCAGGCCCTGCGCGCCCGGCCCGGCGGCGAACAGCAGGCGCTGATGCGGCGCCGGGATGTCCGGATCGATCGCGACGATGATGCCGGCACCCGGGTACACGATGCGCGGGGCACCACCGCGGACGGGGGCTCGCTGCACACGGTCCAGTTCGGTACCGGCGATGAACCACTCCGGCCGGTCCGCCGCCGGGTCGGTCGACTGCCGCACCAGACCGCCGGGCGGCACCGGGGCGTCCGACGGCAGGTTGCGATGCAGGTAGTCCATCACCTCCTGCCAGACCGGCGCGGCACCGGTCGTGCCGGACACGTCGTGCATCGGCGAGCCGTCGAAGTTGCCGACCCACACGCCGACCGTGTACCGGCCGGAGAAACCGATGCACCAGTTGTCGCGCATGTCCTTGCTGGTGCCGGTCTTCACCGCGCTCCAGCCGCGCGTGGCCAGCGCGCTGGCGAGACCGAAAGTGCGCGCCCCTGCGGTGCGGTCGGCCAGTACGTCGGAGACGATGAAGGCAGCAGCCGGCGCCATCACGCGGCGCACGCTGTCGGGTGCGGCCTCGCCGGGTCGCATCACCAGCGGCGAGGCGATACCGCCATTGGCCAGCGTTCGAAACGCATTGACCAGTTGCGACAGCCGCACCTCGGCCGATCCGAGCGCCAGCGAGTATCCGTAGTAGTCCCCACTGCGCTTGACATCCGCGAAGCCCAGCGCGCGCAGGCGGTCGGCGAACGGCTCCGGACCGACCAGCATCAACGTACGCACCGCAGGCACGTTCAGCGAACCGGCCAGCGCGGTGCGCAGGCTCACCCAGCCGGTGAACTGCCGGTCATAGTTCTTCGGAACGTAGAGCCCGTTGGGTGCGACCAGGTCGACCGGCGAGTCATCCACCAGCGATGCCGCGGTCAGCAGCCGCTGCTCGATCGCCAGCTCGTAGAGGAACGGCTTCAGCGTCGAACCGGCCTGCCGCGGCGCCGATACGCCGTCGACGAAACGCGCGCTGGACCGCTCGCCCGCGTTGCCCACGTACGCGAGCACTTCGCCGGTGCGATTGTCGACCACCAGCAGCGCACCGTCGCGTACGTTGCGACCGGCGATCGCTTCGAGCTGCGCACGCAGCGCGTCGGTCGCAAACCGCTGCAGGTCGCGGTCGAGCGAAGACACCAGCGGCGGCTGCCGGCGGGCGCCGCTCTCCTGCGCGAACAGCAGCCGCGCGGCATGCGGCGCGAGCGCCACCGGCGGCGCGATCGACGGCGGCATCGACAGCCGCGCGGCGGCCAGTGCCTCGAACCGCGTGCACGACTGGCTGCCGCCGCCGGGCATTGCGTCGGCGCCGGCCGTGGCGCCAGCGCTGCGCGCGAGGCGACAGGCGCGCGCGGCGACCAGTGCAGGCAACGCGTTCGGCCGCGCGATCAGCGCCGCCAGCAGCCACGACTCGGCTTCGTCCAGCGCCGAAGGTGACTTTCCGAACAGCCCCTGGGCGGCGGCCTCGACGCCCTGCAGTTCGCCGCGAAACGACACCCGGTTCAGGTAGGCCTCGAACACCTGATCGCGTTGCCAGTGCAGCCCGAGCGCCAGCGCCAGCGCGGCCTGGCGCAGCTTCTGCGGGATCGAACGGCGCCCCTGCACCGGCGCCAGCGCAGGGTCGAGCAGCCCTGCCAGCTGCATCGTGATCGTGCTCGCACCGCGGATGCCATGGCGGCGGACCGGAGCCGCGGCATCCGCCGTCGGCCTCTGCAGCGCAGACTTCACGATGGCGCCGATAGCCAGCAGATCGACGCCCGGGTGATGCGCGAAGCGGCGATCCTCGGTGGCGATCACTGCCCGTTTCAATGCGGGCGACACCTGATCGAGCGGCGTCCAGCCGAGCCGGCGCATGTGCTCGTCGACCCGCTGCACCTGCAGCGGCGCACCATGGCGGTCGAGCAGCCAGCGGTCGCTCGGCAGCGTATCGGCGCGTACCTGCTCGAACGACGGCACCACCGCCCATGACAGCAGGAACAGGCCGGCCAGCAGCAGCGAAACCGCGTTGGCCGGAAGCACCACGCGCCGCAGCGCCGTCATCGCGCGACTTCGAACGCCAGGTTGGGCCGCTCGCCGAATACTTCAGGCGCATACATCGCTTCGACGCGGGTGGCCGGCAGTTCGAAGCGACCGGCCTGGTTCAGCCGCACCACGTACTCGGCGGAGAAACCGCCGCGCGGCACGTAGCGCCAGTAGCCGCGCCAGCCTTCGAACGAACGCTCCTCGAACACCGGCGCCACCGGTTCGGCCACCCGGCCCCGCCCTGCGCCGCGCGCCTCGGCCACGAGCGAGGACTGTCCGCCGAGGCCGGAACCGATGATCGTCGCACCGGCGGGTACCGGGTCGCTCAGCACCACCCAGGTCATGTCCGCCTGCGCATCGACCGTCAGCCGTACCCGCATCAGGTCGCCGACCGACCAGCGGCCGGCAACCTTCTGCTGGACGGCACTGACCTCGCGTTCGACGCGGAAACCCGCGTCGAGGCGTTCGCGCAGCGGCACCGCGGCACGGCTGCGCACGGTCGCCCACGGGCGCCCGCTGCCGTCCTGGCGCAGCATCAGCGAGCCGGTCGCGCCCTCCGGCCAGGGCAGCGAAGCCTCGCGGCCGGTGCCGGGCACTGCATCCGGCAGCGACCAGTCGACGGACACCGGTGCCGCGGCGCCGCCGGTGGACGCCAGCGTGCGGCCGGCCACCGGCTGCGCCTCGAAGCGCGCGGCGAACCTGGCCAGCGCCAGCACGCCCCAGGCATTGGCGACCGTGGTGTTCCAGCGGCCGCGCTGCTGGCGCGAGAGCGCACCGCGTGCGAGGCGCGCGAGGTCCTGGGCACCGGCCTCATCGGCGGCACGCGGATCGTCCAGCGCCGCGATCAGCATCCGGTTGGCGTTGACGTCGCCGGACACCATCAGCCACCAGAGCTGGTCGGTCTTCTCGGTGGAGAAACCCATCACCGTGCCCTGCATCGTCAGGCGTGCGCGCAGGATGCGCGCGGCCTCCTCCAGCCGGCGCTCACGGTCGGGCAGCTTCGTCGCCCGGCGCAGCAGCGACTGCCAGTCGAGCAGCGCGGAGGTCGGCCACGACTGCGGGGCGATCGACAACGCCTCGAGCCAGCGCGGCTCGATCTCGACGCCGCTGCGCGCCAGCGCATCGAGTGCGGCGAGCTTGCGCAGCAGCAGGTCGGCCGCGGGCATCTCCGATGCGCGCGAGACGCGACCTTCGACGAAGCGGCGAAGCGCGTCGGCCATCGTGTCGCGAGCGGCCTTCGGGATCGGCCATCCCGCTTCGTGCGAAACGGTGAGCAGGTAGCTGGTCAGCACGTCGCTGCCTTCGCGCATCGACGGAAAGTAGCGGGCGAACCCGTCGCGGTCGAGCCAGGCCGGCAGAGAACCCATCAGCCGATCCCAGCCCGCGCGGTCGCCGAGCGCGATCGCGCGCGAGCCCTGCTGTTCGAGGCAGGAGTACGGGTACTGCTGCATGTACTCGCGCACCCCGCGCAGGTCGCCGCCGAGGGTACGCGCCAGCGACACCTCGATCGCGCCGCGCCCGGGCAGCGCGTCGGCCGGACGCTGCACCGGCACCACGATCGCTTCGCCTGGCGCGGCGAGTTGCACGAGGGTGGCCTGCAGGGTGCGCACCGGCACGGCCGGCACGATCCGCTGCGCGACGCGCAGCCGGTCGGCGCTCGCCGCACCGCGCTCGCCGGCGGCGATCTCCCAGGCGAGCAGATCGACACCGGCCGGCACCTGGAACGCCCAGCGTGCCGGCTTCGCCTCCCCCGGTGCCAGCGACAGGGCTTGCGCGGCGAGCGGCATCGGCGCCGCAGGCGACGGGCGTGCGCCGGCACCCGGTGGGCCGCCGCCCGGCGCGGGCGTGACGGAGGCCGAAACCATGACCTCGATCGCGCGCTCCGACGCATTGCGCACCACCACCTCGGCGTCGAACCGGTCACCCTCGCGCGCAAGGGCAGGCAGCGAGGACAGCAGCATCAGGTCCTGCGTCGTGCGCAGGCTGGCCGAGCCGGTTCCGAACAGGCCGGCGCCCATCGCGTCGCCGGCAGAGGCGATGGCCACGATCCGGAACGCACTGAGCGAATCGTTCAGCGGCACTTCGACCACCGCTTCACCATTCGCGTCGAGCGCGACCCGTCCGCGCCATGCGAGCAGCGTGTCGAACAGTTCGCGCGCGGACTGCCGGCCGCCGCCACCGCCAGACAGCACCGCCTTCTTGCCGAAGTGGCGGCGGCCGACGACATGCATCTGGGCGGTGGCGGTCTGCACCTCGATGCCGCGCCGGCCCATCATGGCCTGCAACAGTGCCCACGTATCGTTCGGCGCCAGTTCGAGCAATGCTTCATCGACAGCGGCCAGCGCGATCTCGCTGCCCACCGGCGGGATGGAACCGTCGGCGCGCGTCACCCGGATGTTCACCCGCGCGCGCTCGCGCACGCGGTAGACCTCGCGCTCCGGACGGACCTGCACCTTCAGTTCGTGCGCGCGCCAGCCGACCGCGATCTCGCCGATGCCCATCCGGAACGCCGGCTTGCCGAGGTCCACGGTCGCGGTCGGCTGCACCTCGCCCGCCCGCCCGCGCACGGCAAGCACCGACACGAACATGTTCGGGGCATGCCGTGCCAGCACCGGCACCTCGATCACCGGCGAATCGCCGGCCAGCCGGCGCACGACGGCATCGACCACGCCCTCGCGTTCATGGGTGACCAGCACGGTGGCGGAGCGGAACGGCATGCGCACCTGGAAGCGCGCGGTCTGCCCCGGCTCATAGCGCGGCGCTTCGGGCAGCACGTCCATGCGATCACTGTCCTGCTGGCCGAACCACCAGGGCTCGCCGCCGGCGATCCAGACCTCGCGATGCCCGATGCTCGGCCGGCCTGCTGCGTCCACCGCGCGTGCACGCAGGATCAGGTTGCCGCTGGCCGGCGGCTTGCCTTCGCAGGACAGGCGCCCGGCGGCATCGGTGCGCGCGCTGCAGAGCGTGCCCAGCCGCGACGTCTCCGTGTAGCTCTCGAAGGCATAGAAGCCCCCGAGCAGCCTGCGCCGGTGCGAGAAGGTCTCGCGCCGGAACATGTCCACCGTGACCGGCAGCCCGGCCATCGGCTTTCCGGACGGATCGACCACGACCGCCTCCATCTTCACGCGGTCGCGCGCGCGGGCCCAGTCATCGGCGCGCAGGCCGACCACCACGGCCGAGGGAAGCCAGGCCGAGCGCGCGCTCGCGGTGAGCGTCTCGCCGTTGGCGTCGCGGTACTCGAGCTCGAACAGCAGGTCCTGAGGGATCGCGGCTGCAGGCAGGCCCGCCACGCGCAGCCGGGCCCCGCCGGCGGCATCGAGCGTCGCACGCTGCAGGCCGACCACCTTCAGCGCATCGTCGTCGGCGCGCACACGGCGGCTGTCCGGCTCGGCTGCGCCGCCATCCAGTTCGTCCAGCAGGTCGACCTCGGTACGGCTGCCGATCACGCCCTCCGCCACATCACCATTGGCGAACACGAAGCCTTCGTAGCCCGGGAAGCCCATCGTGCGCGGCATCGCTGCGGTACGCAGGCGCACCGCAGCCCCGCCGGCAGGCCCGCCCGCCAGGTAGGCGAGTTGCACGTCGACCGAGGCCTCCGATGCGCCGACCAGCGGCAGCGCGGGCGGGCGCACGGCCGCGCGCATCGTCGGCAGCCGGAACTGTTCGACCCTGAACTCGCCGAGTTCGCGGGTACGCTCGCGGCTGCCGCCGCCGCGGGCCGGCAGTCGCTCGCGGGCGACGATCCGGTACGCGCCGAGGCGGGCGTCCTTCGGGACATCCCAGGTGCCGAGTGCGCTGCCGCCACGCGGCTCCCACTGCACCGGCACCTCGTACTTCTGTTCGCTGCCGAGGTGTTCGATCACCACCGTCGGCACGAGCAGCGCGGGCGGCGGCAGCGCGAAGCCGGTGCGCCGGCGCTCGCGCGCGAACAGCTTCAGGTGCAGCGTCTCGCCGGCCCGCAGGAGAGACCGGTCGAGCACGGCACGCACCGAGTAGGGATCGTCGGCGTCGCCGGTCGGGAGGTTGAACCGCCAAGGCGCGATGCCGTCGTCCCAGCCGGTCATCGTGAACGTGAAATCCTCGCCCCGCGAAGCCATCACCATCAGGCGCCGGTCGTAGCGGCTTTCGCAGCCCGGCAGCAGGTCGTCCGTGGGCAATGCCACCTCCACCCGCACCAGTCCATCACGATCGCTCATGCCTTCGTGATAGGTACGGCCGTCGCAATCGAGCACCCGGACACGCGCCCCTTCCACCGGTTCGCCGCGGTCGAGCGAGGTCACCCAGACCAGCGACCCCTCGCGGCCCCGCTTGAAGTGGGCGACCAGGTTGGTCACCAGTGCCGTGGCTGGCACGTAGTACGGGTCGCGCGACGGCGCCGGAGGGGCGAAGGACGGGCGCGGCCGTCCCTCGGCCGCGGCGCGGTCGATCGCCTCGCGCTGCCGCTGCGCCTCCGGCGTGTCGTGCAGTGCCGCGCCGAGCCGGCGGCTGGCGAACTCGACCACATAGAAGCCCGGCCGCTGCAGCGGGATGCCGATCACCTCGAACTCGCGCGGACCGGTGGTCCGCGGCAGCGAAAGGTCGCGCGCAGCTTCCACGCCGCGCAGGATCGACTGTTTGCCCGGCCCCCCGCCATCGCCGCCATGCTCGCTGGCGCGCTGCATCCACATGACCAGTTCCCGCGGCGTCGGGGACTCCACGCGCAACAGCCGGCCTTGTGTGCCGTCGGCACCGCTGCCGGCGTCGAGGTTGCGGACCGTGACCGGCAGCAGCGCGCCCGCGTTCGCCTCGACCAGCCCGAAGCGCGCCGCGAAGCGGATCAGCGGCGGATCTTCGTCGGTGCGCACCGTGAGCGGAAAGCTGTCCGCGTTGGCCAGCGGGCGCCCGGCGTCATCGCGCAGCCGCGGCGGCAGTTCCAGCGTGAACGACGCGTTCTCCTGAAACGGCCCGCGGAACTCCACCCAGTCGACCGCGGGATCGCGCCAGGATGCGCGCAACCGGCCGGTGAGCGCCGACCACCAGCCGCGCAAGCGACCGACGAAGCCCTCCGGCGCGGCGGCTGCCGCCACGTCCCCGCCTGCGTCCGGCCGATCCTCGCCTTCCAGGACGGGCGCGTAGCGCCGCCCGTCGGGCCCACGCAGCGTCACCGCCTTGGCCATGGAGGCCGGGATCGGGGCGGTGAACGCTACGCGCATCGGCAGCACCGGGATGCACTGCGCGGCCTGGTTCGCACGGGTGCAGCTGAACCGCGCACGGAACGCCGGGCGGGTACGGAAGGCCAGCACCTGATCGTCGCTGGTGGCGACGCCGTCAGGCGTCGCGATACCCCTGCCCCAGACCAGGCGCACGTCGCGGTCGCCGGGCAACTCGCGGCTGCAGCGGACCAGCAGCCGGCGCGACCTTGCCTCGGCGCCGGCACTCGCCTCCAGAAAGGCCTCGAACCCGCCACTGTCGACCTCCCCGACCGGCGCAAGTTCGCTGCGCGCGAGGATGGCGGCGCGCAGGCTGCCGGTGACCATGCGCACCGGGATGCGTTCGTTGATCCCGTCGGCGCTGCAATAGGCATGGGCCAGCACGCTGGCGGTGGTCGCATGCGCATCGAGCGCGAGGACGAACACCTGGTCTTCGCCGATCCGGCCGTCGCCATCGCCGGCGCCGGCCCTCGGCGCCACCGCGACGATCGCCGGCCCCCCGGTCGAAAACCCGGCGGCACGCCCCGTCTCGACCGGCGCCCCCGCGACCGAGCGTTGTCCGTCGCGCAGCGTGAACCGACACTGCAGGCCGCCGGGCAGCGCGCGAGCAAAGTCGTAGGCCCATGTCCGGTCATCGATCCAGCGGCCGCGCCCGGGCACCGGGCAAGACACCTCCATCGGATCGGCCAGCCTTGGATCGCCGAACCGGACCATCGGCTCGGAGAAGCGCGCGGTGAACTGGCGCACGTTCTTCACCGTACCCGACGGCGCGGTCTCGACCGACACCGGCGTGGCGCCGGCAGCGGCAGCGGCAACCGACGCCAGCACGGCCAGCCACAGGAGCCTTGCCCGCGCGAGGAATGTCATCCCGCAACCATTCATGGAACCGTCAGTCGATCGGACGGTCGAGTGTATCGCTCCGTTTTCCATCGTGGGGCTTGCGGCCACCGATGCCTTCAGGCTACATACCAACGATGATCCGCCTGCCGCCCGACCTTCCAGACCGATTCCTCGCCGCGAACGAGGTGCATGCACGACCCTACGAGCCGCTGGACATCCCGGTGCGCGGGTCCTACCTCGCGATCCAGGTCGAAACCGGACAGCGAGAACTCGAACGCGCGCACCTGCGCACGCTGTGCGAGCGCTTCGGCTGCTCGCCGCCGGGCGAAGACCTGAACCAGTTCAGCGTGCCGTTCGGCGAGTTCCAGCTGAAGTGGGAGCGCCATGGCGAGTTCTCCACCTACATCGTGCTGGTACCCGGGCTGCCGAGCCGTCCGTTCGCACAGCCGGCGATCGAATACCTGCCACCGGAGTGGCTGGCCGACATCCCCGGCCGGGTGATCGTGGCGACCCATGCACAGGTGATGCGCGCGCCCGAGACGCCGGACGACCCGGCACTGCTGCAGGATTTCTTCGGCTCGGCGGCGGTCGTCGGCGCGGCGATCGGCGACGGCGCGGGCTTCGCGTACACCGACTTCAAGATCCAGCACGACGGGTTCGTGCGCTTCCTGATGCTGTCCTGCGCATTCACCGACTACCAGGCCGGGCGGATGATGCAGCGGCTGTTCGAGATCGAGGCCTACCGCGTGCTGGCACTGCTCGCGCTGCCGATCGCCCGGCGCGAATCGCCGCGCGTGGTCGAGATCGAGCGCTCGCTCGCCATGCTCACCCAGGAAATGGCGAACGAGGACCGCGGCGACGAGACGCTGCTCGGCGAACTCACCCAGCTCGCGGCGCAGGTCGAGAGCGCGATCGCATCCAGCCAGTACCGGTTCGGCGCCAGCCGTGCGTACAACGCGCTGGTCACCGCACGCATCAGCGAACTGCGCGAGCGCCGCATCACCGGCCTGCAGACCATCGAGGAATTCATGGCGCGGCGGCTGTCGCCGGCCATGGCGACCTGTGCCTCGCTGTCGAGCCGGTTGCAGGAACTGTCAGAGCGGGTCGCGCGCGCGAGCAGCCTGCTGTCCACGCGCGTGAGCATCGCGCGCGAGAAGCAGAACCAGGCGCTGCTCGCCTCGATGGACCGCCGTGCACGGCTGCAACTGCGGCTGCAGCAGACGGTGGAAGGACTGTCCGTGGTCGCGATCAGCTACTACGTGGTCGGGCTGATCGACTATGCCGCGAAGGGCCTGGAGGCAGCCGGCACCGGCATCGATGCGGCGATCGTGTCCGGAGTGGCGATTCCGCTGGTGGCATTCGCGGTGGCGATGACCGTCCGGTGGGTGCGGCGCCGGGTCGTGGGTAGCGCCCCCGCGCGCAACCCGCCCACCCCGATCGGCGACTGAAGCCGTCGATGAAGACACTGCAGGTCGAAGGCTGGCGCGGCATCAACCACTCGTATGCGATCGTCAACCAGTGGCAGCTGCTGGAACTGTGCCGCCGCCCGGACCTCGACCTGTGCCATGTCGATCGGCCGTTCTTCAACGCCGGCTGGAACGCCGGCGCCAACGGCAGCGGCTTCAGCGCGGCGCAGCGGCAGCTGATCGAGGGCGTCCGCGGTCCGCGACCGGGCGAAGTGCCCGATGTCGTCCTGCGGATCGCCTTCCCGTTCGATGTGTCCCCCTGCGAGGCCGGCCGCGTGTTCGTGTTCGGCACCGCCGAGTACCAGCACACCGACGGCATGTTCGGCAGCGGCGATACGGCACGCGCGATCGGCGACGAGCGGCTGTCCATCGTCACGCCCTCGCACTGGTCGAAGGCCGGCTTCGTCGCCACCGGCTTCGATCCGGCGCGGGTTCATGTGGTGCCCCATGGCATCGACCCGGCGAGCTTCAGGCCGATCGAGCGCAGGGCGCGCAAGACCCTGCGCAACCTGATGCGGGTGCGCAACGACGACTTCGTGCTGCTGTCGGTGGGCGCGATGACCGAGAACAAGGGTATCGACCTGCTGCTCACCGCCTTTGCACGGCTGCGTCCGAAGCACCGGCACCTGAAGCTGGTGCTCAAGGACCAGAGCAACCTGTACGGGTTGACCGCCGACCGCATCCTGGCGCGACTCGCCGCGTCACCGGACGGCCACCTGTTCACCGAAGACGTGGTGTCGTCGATCGTGTTCGTATCGCACAACCTCGGCATCGCCGAGCTGGCTGCGCTGTACGGCGCGGCGGATTGCTACGTGTCGCCGTACAAGGCCGAAGGCTTCAACCTCACGCCGCTGGAAGCGGCCGCCTGCGGCGTGCCGATCGTCGTCACGCGCGGCGGATCGACCGACGACTACTTCGACCCGGCGATCGGCCTGCAGGTCGACAGCCGCCGGATGCAGTCCGGCCAGCGGGCCTGGCTGGAGCCCGATCCCGAGTCGCTGTTCGAGGCGCTCGGCCAGGTCATCGACGGACGCCGCCGCTTCGATCCGGCAACGGTCAGTGCCGCGGTGCATGGCCACTTCACCTGGTCGAAGGTCACCGGCGAACTGGCGCGCGTGCTCGGCGTCTGACGCTGGACGTCTGACGCTGGACGTCTGACGCTGGACGTCTGACGCGCAGCGCCTGTAATCTGCCGGCATGCGGCCTCCCAGGCCTCGGCACCGACCCGCGCATGCATGCCGCGGTCGGCCCGGGCCGATCCGGATCCGCGACGTACCCGGCAGTGGCTGCAGTAGTCGCCATGTTCACATACCTCCATGGACTCTTCCTCGACATCTGGCCGGAGCACGCTGGCCGACCTCGGACTCGCACTCAAGGTGATGGCCGTCCTCCCGACCCTGGCTATCGCACCATTTGCGCTCGTCGTGGGCATGGTGTTCGGCTGGGGATTCTTCGAGTCGCCGCGCGATCCGCTCAACGCAGCCGCGCATCGGCACATCACCGGCCTTGGCGCGATATTCATGCTGGCCAGCGGTGTCGCGCCAGGCGTACTGTTGTGGATGATCATCGCGGGCCCGGAGCGTATCGGTCGTTCTTGGCTCGCGTCAGGCACTGTGCTGATCGTGGGCGCACTCGCCCTGATCTGCGCGGGCGCTCTGGTCATCAAGGATCACGGGGCGCAGTCACCGCTGCTCGCCCTGCTGGTTGCCCCCGCCTGTATCGTCGGCGTGCTCGAACTCGCGAGGCTCGTCCTGTTCTTCTGGCGCGGCGCATTCGGCCGCGCCGGGCCACACGGGTGATCCGCAGCCGAATGCGCAGCGCCTACAGGATGACCGGACGGTCGGACACCTCGTTCGGCTCGCTGCCATCGCCCGGGAAGTGGCGCCCGAGCAGTACGCCCACCGCCTCGATGCCTGCGATCGCACCCTCCTCGAAGCGCCCTTCGCGGAATGCGGCTTCCATCTGCCGGCACACGGCCTCCCACGCGTCGGCACCGACCTGATCATGGATGCCGCGGTCTGCGACGATCTCGACATCGCGATCGGCCCAGAGCAGGTAGATCAGCACGCCGTTGTTCTCGGCAGTGTCCCAGACGCGCAGCCGGCCGAACTGTTCGATCGCGCGGTCGGTCGCGTGCTGCCCTGACCACAACGCATCGCCGTCGAGCGAGGCTTCGATCGCGAAGCAGATCTGCCCGCGGTGCAGGCGTTCGGTGCGTGCGATCGCCTGCTCGATACGGTCTAGGGTGGACGGCGGAAAGGCACGGCGCATCGCACGCTCGGCGGTAAACAGGTGGCGCAGCCGTCGCGAAAGGCTCATCGGCAGGCCTCCCCTACCAGCGGCCGGAGGCGCCGCCGCCCCCGAACCCGCCGCCACCGCCGCCCCAGCTTCCGCCACTGCTGCCGCCGCCGGAGGACCAGCCGCCGCCGGAAGACCAGCCACCGCCGCGGGTGCCGGCACCGGCCAGCGTCAGGACCAGCGCGATCAACGCCGCCACCACGGCGACCACCAGCACGCCGCTCATCGACCAGGCGATCAATCCGATGCCGGTGCCGACGATACCGGCAGCCCAGCCCTTGCCGACGATCGCGCGCAGGATGCCGCCTGCAAACGCAGTGCCTACCAGCACCAGCACCAGCAATGCTTCGTAATCGATACCGTCACGCTTCTGGCCGCCCTGGCGTGCCGGCGGTGGAGGCAGTGGTTCGCCGTCGATCACCCGGATCATCCGATCGACGCCTGCATCGATGCCACCGGCGAAGTCTCCGCTGCGAAAGCGCGGCACGATCACCTCGTCGATGATGCGCCGGGCCACCGCATCGGGCAGCGCGCCTTCCAGGCCATAGCCGACCTCGATACGCAACGCCCGGTCGTCCTTCGCCACCAGCAGCAGCGCGCCATCGTCGACCTTGCGCCGGCCGATCTTCCATGCCTCCGCCACGCGCAACGAGTACTGCTCGATCGCTTCCGGCTTCGTCGTGGGCAGCATCAGCACCGTGATCTGGCTGCCCTTGCGCGCCTCGAACGCCGCCAGCTTCGCCTCCAGAGCGGCGGCCTGGGCGGCATCGAGCGTCTTCGTGAGGTCGGTGACCCGGCGCTCCAGTGCAGGCACGGCCACCAGCGACTGTGCCACGGCCGTGGATGGCACGACGGCCACCAGAAGCGAAGACAGCCAGAGGACGGCCGCGAGAAGCGCCGCCGCCGTGCGCAAGGCGGCCTGCCACCGGCGACCGCCGGCAGGCACGCCTGCCGGGGACGGTGCGATGCGGCCGCAGGTCACGCTATTTCGCGGGGGCAGGCGCCGGCGCGGCGGGCGCCGCCGGTGCAGCCGGTACAGGAGGCCGCGCACCGAAATCCACCGTCGGCGGCTTCGCGATCGCTGCCTCGTTCTCGACCGTGAAGTTCGCCTTGACGCCGTAGCCGAACACCATGGCGGTGAGGTTGCTGGGGAACTGGCGCACGGTCACGTTGTACGCCTGCACCGCATCGATGTAGCGCTTGCGCGCGACGGTGATCCGGTTCTCCGTCCCTTCGAGCTGCGCCTGCAGGTCGCGGAAGTTCTGGTCCGACTTCAGCTGCGGATAGTTCTCCGCGACCACCAGCAGCCTCGACAGTGCCGACGACAGCTCTCCCTGCGCCGACTGGAACTTCGCGAACGCAGCAGGGTCGTTCACCAGTTCGGGCGTGGCCTGCAGCGACCCGACCCGCGCACGCGCGTTGGTCACCCCGAGCAGGATGTCCTTCTCCTGTTCGGCGAAGCCCTTGACCGTCGCCACCAGGTTCGGCACCAGGTCGGCCCGGCGCTGGTACTGGTTGATCACTTCCGACCAGGACGACTTGATCGTCTCGTCGGTCACCTGCAGCGTGTTGTAGCCGCAGCCGCCCAGCAGCAGCGCGGTACAGAGCGAAAGTATGGAGAGCGGTCGGCGCATCGGTGACTCCTTGGATCGGGGCGGTGCCCGGACACACCCCGGGCAATGACGGGAACATGGGGACGCTACCACGCCATTCAAGCCCGGACGACGGACTCAGCCCGGCGGCTGGAGATCCTGTACCGCGCCGGCGCGCCATTCGGCCACCCGCTCGCGGATGAAGCAGAGGTCTTCCCAGGCCTTGATCTTGTCCGGCAGGGTGCGCAGGAGATAGGCCGGGTGATAGGTCACCATCAGCGGCGTGTCGCGATAGCGGAACACCTTGCCGCGCATGCTGGCGATCGATTGCTCCTTGCCCAGCAGCGTGACCGCCGCGGTCTTGCCCAGCGCGACGATCACCTTCGGCTGCAGCAGCTGGATCTGCCGGTGCAGGTAGGGCTCGCAGGCAGCGACTTCGGCGGCCGCCGGCACGCGGTTGCCCGGTGGCCGGCACTTGACGATGTTCGCGACATAGACGTCGTCGCCACGCTTCATCCCGAGTGCGGCAAGCATGTTGTCGAGCAGGCGCCCCGCCTGGCCGACGAACGGTTCGCCGCGCTCGTCTTCTTCGGCGCCCGGCCCCTCGCCGACGAACAGCCAGGACGCCTTCCGGTCGCCGACGCCGAATACCGTGCAGTTGCGGGTGGCCGCGAGCGGGCAGGCCGTGCAGCCCGCCACCGCTTCGGCAAGCGGTGGCCAGTCCATCTGCATGATCGCCGCGGCACGACCCTGCGCATCGACGGCTGCAGGCGCTGCGTGCGTGTCCGGACCGCGTGCGTCGTCCGCCGCAGCCGGGGCGCTGGCCACGGTGCCTGGCGCCACCGTTGGCGTAGCACGCGCGAGACCCTCGCGCAGTGTCCAGCGCGGAGAAAGGCCCATTTCATCGAGGATTTCGCTGCGGCGGCTCATCGTGCAGGGCAGAACGGGTCCAGGTCGGTCACAGCGGCAGCGACATCACCCACGCATCCTCGCGGCCACCGAGCGCGGGGTAGTAGCCCTTGCGCACGCCGACCCGCTTGAAGCCGATGCCTTCGTACAGCGAGATACCGGCAGCATTAGAGGGGCGCACTTCCAGGAAAAGTGCCTGCGCGTCCGCGCGCCGAGCGTCGTGGATCGACGCCACCAGCAGGTGCCGCCCGAAGCCGCGGCGCTGCCAGTCGGCCGCAACGGACAGGTTCAGCAGGTGCGCTTCGCCCGGGCCGAACATCATCACGCGATAGCCGACCAGCGAGCCGCCGAACTCCACCACCACGGCATCGTAGCCCGATCGGATCGCATCGCGGAAGTTTCCGTCGGTCCACGGGAAGTCGTAGATGCGATTCTCGATCGAGATCACATCGGGCAGGTCCTGCACGAGCATCCGGCGGGCAACCGGCTGGACATCCCAGCGCGCACTCACCGCGCCACCCCGGCCGGCACCGCGGCACGCGACTGCACGGCCCCAGCGCGCAGCGCGGCCTGCTCGGCCGAGTCGAGCGCCACCTTGTCGCGTACGTACAACGGCGCCGCCAGCGCGGCATCCACGGCAGCGCCGGCGCGATAGGCGATCGCCCCCAGTGCGGCCACCGCGCGTGCATCGGGCATCAGCGCGGCGTCGATCGTGCCCAGTTCCGGCAGGCGCCGGCGCAGCGCAGCGCCGTACGCGGCGAAGCCGTTGCCGCCGCCCACCCAGCCCGCACCAGGCGGCACCGGCACGGCATCCGGCGCACAGGCCCAGGGCTCGAAAACCACCTCGATCGAGGCATCGGGGACGTCGGGCAGATGCGGGCCGGCTTGCGTGCGGCAGATCCGGTATGCGGCGCAGTACACCTCGCCCATCCGCGCGTCCAGGCAGGCGATCACCTGGGGCTGTCCGCTGGCCCATGCGATCGACGACAGCGAATCGACCGCAATCAGCGGCCGGTCGATAGCCAGACCGATCCCCTGCGCGACGCCGCAGGCGATGCGCAGCCCGGTGAACGAACCCGGCCCCGCACCGAAGGCGATCGCGTCGAGCGCCGACAGTGGCGTACCCGCCTCGGCCAGCAACGCATCGATCATCGGCAGCAGCAGCTGCGAATGGGCCGGCGGCGACGCGGACGACGCACCCTGCCCGGCGTCCGCGCTGCGCGCGCACAGGCGACCGTCACGCAGAAGTGCGACAGAACAGCAACCGGCAGTGGTATCGACGGCGAGCAGGACCATGGTGGGCAACCGGCGCGGAATGCTGATTCTACCGGAGCACCGGCAGCCACCGGCGTGCAGCCGCGGTGCCCCGCGGCAAGGAGCACTGCTGGGGGCATCGCAACGGGATCAACGATCCTGGCGGTACAGGTCGCGTCCGGCCTCGTGCAGGTCGCGCCGAAGGCTGCGTCGCTCTTCCGGCGTCATGCGGTCGCGCCGTTCCTCGAGATGGCGACGGCGCTGCTCCCGGAATTCGTCGCGGCGGTGATCATTGCGGGCGTCGTCGCGCCGTTGCCGGCGCTCTTCGAAACGTTCGCGCGCCCCGCCTTGCGGCTCGGCAGGCTGAGCCGACGCCCGCCCAGGCGGCAACAGCACGAGCAGCATCAGCAGGCACAGCGCATGCAGCGCCGGACGCCTCCCGAAACCCCGTGTTGCCTGCTGCCGATCGACCATGCCTGCCCCGAAGGAATGCCCAGGCTCCGATCGTAGAGCGATTGACGGCGCAACCCAAGCGATGGAAGCGGTCCTTTGTAACAATATGTTGGCCCCCCTGTACCGGGGTCATGCCCGGTTACAAGCGGCGGACGACGCCCGCACACGCCTGCCCCGCGTGGCGCTACGATGCAACCCATGGACAAGACGATCAAGACGCGACTGCTGGTGGTCGACGACGATGTGCGGCTGCGCGAACTGCTCAACCGCTACCTCACCGAGCAGGGGTTCCAGGTGCAGGTGGCGGCAGACGGGGCGGCGATGGACAAGCAGCTCGCACGCAACGTGATCGATCTCGTCGTGCTCGACCTGATGCTGCCGGGCGAGGACGGCCTGTCGATCTGCCGCCGGCTGCGTGCGGCCTCGCCCACGCTGCCGATCGTGATGCTGACCGCGAAGGGAGACGAGGTCGACCGCATCGTCGGCCTCGAACTGGGCGCGGACGACTATCTGCCCAAGCCGTTCAGCCCGCGCGAACTGGTCGCGCGGATCAACGCGGTGCTGCGTCGGCGTGGCCCGACAACACCCCCCGGCGCGCCCGATGCGCAGGCTGGCAACGTGACCTTCGGCCCCTTCACGCTGAACACCGGCAACCGGACCCTGCTCCGCGACGGAAAATCCGTGGCGCTGACCACGGGCGAATTCTCGCTGCTGAAGGTGCTCGCCGCCAGCCCGGGCACGCCGCTTTCGCGCGACAAGCTCATGGAACTCGCGCGCGGGCGCGAACTGGAACCGTTCGACCGCAGCATCGACGTGCAGGTGTCGCGCCTGCGCAAGCTGGTCGAGGAAGATCCTGCGAAGCCGCGCTATATCCAGACCGTCTGGGGCTTCGGCTACGTTTTCGTCCCCGATGCGTCGCGCTGACCGCCAGCGCGCGGCGCAGCCGTCGGGGCCACGATGATCCCCTGGCCGCGCAGCCTGCTCTGGCGCACGGTCGCGATGCTGATCCCGCTGCTGGTGCTGTCGCAACTGGCCTGGTTCGCCCTGCTGTCGCTGTCCGAGCGGGAGCCGCGCGCGCGGCAGATCGCCGAGCGGGTATCGAGCGTGGTCAACCTCACCCGGGCGGCACTGATCGGCTCCCGACCGGAGCGCCGCCGCGCTTTGCTGGCGGAACTGAACGAGTCCGAGGGCATCCGCGTCTATCCCGGCGACGATTCACTGCCCGAGGGCACGCTCGGCACCGGTCCGGTGATCGGTCATGTGGTGGCCGAACTGCGGCGGCGGCTCGGCGAAGACACGATCATCTACGATGCCCGCGGCGGCGAGCGCGCACTGTGGGTGAGCTTTCGCATCGACGAGGACCTGTTCTGGGTCGAGCTGCCACCGGCGCGCGAACGGCACCCGTTCCCGTGGACGTGGTTCGCCTGGGGCCTGCTGGTACTGATGCTCTCGATCATCGGCGCCTATCTGATCGTGCACCGGATCACGGCACCGCTGCGTGCCGCAGTGCCGGCGGCCGCCGCGATCGGCCGCGGCGAACTGCCCCCGCCGCTGCCCGAGTCGGGCCCGCAGGAAGTGGCGGCGCTCGGGCGTGCGTTCAACGAGATGGCGCGCGATGTCCGCTCGCTCGACGCGGACCGCAAGCTCCTGCTGGCCGGCATCTCGCACGACCTGCGCACGCCGCTCGCGCGACTGCGGCTGGGCGTCGAAATGCTGCCGTCCGGGGGCGATGCCTCGCTCGGCGCGGGCATGGTGCAGGACATTGCGGACATGGATGCGATCATCGACCAGTTCCTCAGCTACGTGCGCGAGGGCAGCAACGAAGAGGCAACGATCGACACCGACCTTGGCGCGGCGGTGCGCGCGGTCGTCGAACGCTACGAACGCCGCGGGCAGCCAGTGCACGCGCAGGCCGGGGAGCTGCCGAAGGTCCGCCTGCGTCCGCTGTCTTTCCAGCGCCTGCTGTCGAACCTCATCGACAATGCCCTTCGTCACGGCGGTAGCGCAGTCGAGATCCGTGCCGGACGCACCGGCGCGTCGAGCGTTCAGGTCAGCGTGCTCGATCGGGGGCCGGGCATCCCCGAGGCGCAGCGCGCACGCATGCTGCAGCCGTTCCAGCGCATCGGCAGCGCGCGCACCGATCCGGGTTCAGGACTGGGGCTTGCGATCGTCGACCGCATCGCGCGGCTGCATGGCGGGCGCGTCCTGCTCGAAGACCGCGAGGGCGGCGGGCTAAAGGTTACGGTCGAGCTGCCGATAAAGTGAAGAATGGACTTGTACCGCTTGCCCACCGCCACCGACCCGGATTTCGCGCGTCGCGCAGAAACCGTTTGCGGTCCGATGCAACCGGTGTCCATAATGATCCCGCAGCAGTCGACCAACGGAGGTAGCGCGATGAGTGTGACCTGGATCCTGGTGGCGAATGCAAGTGCAGCAAGCCTGTACATCAACGAGGGCCCGAAGAAAGGCCTGCGCAAGCTCCGCGAGTTTGCCCACGCCCGAAGTCGGGCCAAGCTCGCCGAACTGATCACCGACCATTCGGCGCACGGTCGAAGCGGCGCCTCCCAGCGCGCCGCCTACCAGCCGGCTACCGATCCCAGGGCCACCGAGGCAGAACGGTTCGCGAGCGAACTGAAGGATGCACTCGAGACTGGCCGCCAGCAGCAGCACTACCAGCGCCTGATCGTCTGCGCCGCACCGCAGTTCATGGGGCGGCTCAGGCGCCACTTCGGTGCGCCGCTGCAGCGGATGCTCACCGACTGTTTCGAGAAAGACTACACGAAGGCAGACCCCCGCAGCCTCACGCGCAAGCTGGAGGGGTGCATCTACCTCTAGCCCAAGTGTTTCACCAGTCACTGCTGCAAGGGGTAAGCAGGGCAACCGGCCGCGCTGGCGCGCTGCAGTTCCGTGTGCTGTAGCGCCAACACCCGAAGTCGCTGCAGCAGCGTCTAGGCCAGCGCCGCCAGCAAGAGCCCGAACTGATGTGCTGGCCCTGCCGCACGACGAGGTGCAGGACAACGCGCAGGTCTGGGAGTAAGTCGTACTGGCGACCAACCTGACCTGCGATGTCGCGGCCGTCGGCCTTGTCTAGCGAGGAAAAGCGCTTCAAGTTCCTGTTGGTCAGCGGATACAGTCGCCACGACCGAGAGGGAACAGGACAACCTCGACAAGTTCGGGAGGGGGGGGTGGGAGTGACATCATCTGGCTCTATCTGCCCCACCGATGATCCATCTTGGTGAAGAAGGAGCCGTGTCGGAAGTTTTGATTTATGGCGCAGCGGGCTATACGGGCCGGATTTGCGCCGAGGGGTTTGTTGGGGCCGGGTTGCGTCCCGTCCTTGGCGGGCGCCAGGACGCCGTGCGCGGATTAGCGGCTCGGCTGGACCTCGAATCGTCGATTTTCGATTTGAGCGACCCGCGCGAGATCGAGCGCCGCCTTCAGGGGGTACGACTTCTCCTGCACCTTTCCGGCCAGTTCCTGACCACCCAGACGCTTCTCATCGAGGCCTGCCTCGTTTCAGGTGTCCACTATGTCGACCTCGCCGGTGAGGTGGCGGACACTTCGCACGCGTTTACCTTTGACGAAAGGGCGCGCCTGGCAAACCTCATGATCATGCCCGGCGCCGGCTTCAACGTCGCGCCCTCAGACATCGCCGCAGGAATCGCG